>JANYHL010000001.1 GCA_025359085.1 Gammaproteobacteria bacterium | reverse complement strand
GGTGTGGAAGCTGCAGGCGCAACTGGTGTCGGACATTGCCGCGGTCTATGGCAAACGCGCCACGCTGGGCCGGGAACAAATGATTTACTGCCTGTTCAAGCACGTCTCGGCGCAGCTGTTTCGCGATGTGGTGGTGCGCGTCGGTGAGCGCTATGTGATTCAGACCGCATCGCTGGGCTTTCTTCAGTCGGCGGCGCGGCTGCTGGGCGTCAAGGTGACGCAGCGCATCATGGGCAAGAGCGCCACCCGCTTTGTGCCCCTGCTCGGTGCGATCGGTGTCAGCGCCTACGCCTACTTTGACACGCAACAGGTGGCGAAGACGGCGATCGACTTGTTTGCCAAGGAGATTGTGATCGATATTTAGATCAAATCAGGCTCTAGCCCACGTGGAATATACGCAACTAGCTATTATTTATATAGCATGTTTCAAAACTCTGGCGGCTTGCTTTCCTTGATTTCCTTGACTTCGGCGTCAATCACCTCAGCGTCATCGCGCCCTGGCCTGGCGCCGTGCGCTGGCGGGCGATAAAAGCGCTGCCACATCGCTTGCCGATTGAGCTGAAACGTCCACGGGCTAATGGGCCGCCCGGTCAGCTTGGCCCACAACGCGCGCAGCAGCCACAGCGCCAACACCAGCAAGGCAGCCAGCAGCAAGCTGGCCATAAAAATCAAGCCTGACAGCAACAGCACCATCCGCACCAAAAATCCAAAAATCGTTTTCATCATCGCTTTCAATTCAGAAAAGAATCAACCGTTCACCCTGAGCTTGGCCCGAACGGAAATCAAAACATCATGGGGCCGTCTATATGGCGCTACAGCGCCTGCAGCACGCCCGCCGACCGGCGCAGCACCGCGTAGGCGGGCAAACCTTGCAGCATGCGCCGCCCAAACGCCATGGTCAACAGGCGCCGGTCATAGCAGATCACGGTCGCCACATCGTCCTCGGTGCGAATCGCGCGCCCGGTCCACTGCAGCAGCCGAATGCCGGTGGCGGGCACCACGAGCTCCGAAAACGGATCACGCCCGACGCTTTTCAGCCACTCGGAGCGCGCCTCTTCCACCGGGTCCGACGGCGGGCTGAACGGCAATTTGGCAATCAACACCGTTTCGCACAGCCGACCCGGCAAATCCAGCCCTTCGCCAAACGACTGCAGGCCAAAAATAACCGACGGCCGCCCCGCCTCCACCCGTGCCTGGTGCGTTGCCAGCAAACGCCCGCGCGTCATTTGCCCCTGCACCAGCACCACGTCCTGCAGCGTGGGACCCAGGGCGTCGAGCGCCGCCTTCATTTGCACGCGGGAGGTAAACAGCGCCAACGCGCCGTGTTCGATCTGGCTCAGATCGAGCAGCAACTCCGCTACCAGCTCGCGCGTGTAGGCCTCGACGTTCTTCGGGTCAGCGCGGGTTTGCACCACGATCAGGCGGCCCTGGCTGGCGTAGTTGAAAGGGCTGGCGACCTCCAGCGTGGACACCGTTGCGTCGTTGTCGAGCCCGGCTTCCTGCAGAAAAAAATCAAAACTGCCGCAACTGGTCAAGGTGGCCGAGGTGATGACGGCGCCGCGCACCTGGCGCCACAGGCTATGCTGCAACAAGTCGCCCGGCACAATGGGGCAGGCGTGGGCGCTCATGAAGACCAGGCCCGAGCTGGTGTCGGACTTGAGCCACTTGGCCAGCGGTTGCGGGCCCTGCTGCAGCAACATGCCGCTGGTGGCCAGCACACTGCCCAGCTTGGGCGCCAAGGGCCCTAACTTGGCGTACAGCAGGGAGCTGCTCAAGGCCAGCGACGGGTCTTCCTTGGCGCGCCGCTTCAACTCGGCGCCCAGGGCCTCCAACACAGTGGACAAGCCACGGGCGTGCCCTTGAATCAGCGTCATGGGGTCCTGCAGCACCGCCGGCAGCACGCCGTTCTTGAACCGCTGGGTGCCGTCATAGCCGGTGCCGCCGCTCTGCAGCAAGTCCATGGCGATGCGGCTGACATCGAGCAAAGCGGTCTTGAGCTGCTGTGCCAGGGTGCTCACATCCTGCTCCGGGGTGCGGTTGATTTTCTCGCTCACCTCCCGCAAAATTTTGGGCAATTTGTCGAGCCAGCGCAGGCCTGACAAGTCCATGCTGCTGGAAAACTGGTCCAGCGCGACGGCGGGCAGGTGGTGCCCTTCGTCAAACACCACCAGGCATTTCTCCAGCTCGGGCAGCGCATTCATGCCCAGGGAAGCCAGCACCAGGTCATGGTTGGCGACGATGACATTCGCTTCGGCCAGTTGGGTGCGCGCCTGGTAATAGCTGCAGTCGCGAAAACGGGGGCAATGGCGTGCGGTGCAGCTGTGGCGCTCCGCCGCCACCGCCGACCAGTCGCGCGGGTCGGGCTGCTCCGCCAGCTGGTCGCGGT
Organism: Gammaproteobacteria bacterium; assembly: GCA_025359085.1. Lineage (GTDB taxonomy): Bacteria > Pseudomonadota > Gammaproteobacteria > Burkholderiales > Burkholderiaceae_C > Rhodoferax. The sequence continues at coordinate 21,920 of JANYHL010000001.1, read as the reverse complement.
CGCCGTCCCACTTGCCCTGGCTCAAGGCGCTGGCCAGCGCGTCATAAAGCTTGCTGCGCCGCTCTTGCGGGTCAACGCCCTGCAACTGAGCGGCAAACGCAGCGCGCGGTGGCGGCGTGTCTTCATCCACGCCAAACAGTTCGTCGCTCAGCTCACTGCCACCCGCGCCGGCCAGGCGCTCCAGCTTGAACTTGCAAACATAGCGGCCCCGCCCCTTGGCCAGAGCGAAAACAAAGGGCGTCGCCAGCACCGCCGCCAGCGCGGGCAAATCCTTGCTCATCAGCTGCTCCTGCAGCGCCACCGTGGCGGTGGAAATGACAACCCGGGTCTTGCGCGCCAGCGCCAAGGCCACGGTGGTGGTCAGGTAAGCCGCCGACTTGCCGACACCGGTGCCGGCCTGAATCACCGCAATCGACTTGTTGGGCTCGCCATGATCTCCCAGCGTCACTCCCGACAAAGTGCTGGCAATCTGCTGCGCCATGTCGCGCTGGCCCGGGCGCGAGCGAAAGCCCGCGGTGGCGTCCACCATCTGGTCAAAAGCGGCCAGTGACAGGCCCGCCAGGTCATCACCGCTCACGCGGGGGACCCCTGTTGGATTTGGTTTGATGGGTTTGAAGGGTTTGGCACAGCCTCCATTACACCGCCTTCATGACCGCAACCACCCAGCACCCGGTGAAAAAAGGGCTTTGTGCCGCCACGCCAAGCGATCGAGCGCCGGAGGGCCCCGTCTGTCCGCGGCCCTGCCACCATGGAGTCAAAAAGCAGAAACAAACCCTGTTTGATTGCCAATAGATCTATGACAAATCAGGCTGTAGCCACCGCTCCATAGTCATATGCCGCTACTATAAATATAGTAAATGGCGACCGTCGTCAGGTCGTCCAACCCGAATGCTATGCTGCACGCCCGAACACAGGAAAATTACCGATGCAAGATGGAACACGCCTGGCGGCTGTCGATTTGGGCTCCAACAGCTTTCGCCTTGAAATTGGGCGGATTGAACACGGGCAGTTCTTCCGCACCGAATATTTGAAGGAAACTGTGCGCCAGGGCAACGGGCTGGACCTTGATCGGAACTTGACGCCTGAGGCGATGCAGCGCGGCTGGGATTGCCTGGCACGTTTTGGCGAACGTCTGGCGGGTTTCAGTGCCACCGAGGTGCGCGCCGTGGCGACGCAAACTCTGCGCGAAGCGCGCAACCGTGACCAATTTTTGACACCCGCCAACCAGCTGTTGGGCTTCCCGATCGACGTCATCTCGGGCCGGGAAGAAGCCCGTCTGATCTACCAGGGCGTGGCCCAGGCGCTGCCCCACGGGGACGAGCGCCGTCTGGTGGTTGACGTTGGCGGGCGCTCCACCGAGCTGATTCTGGGCCAGGGCTTCGAGCCCAGCCAGATGGAGTCGTACCGGGTTGGCAGCGTGGCCTGGTCGACCCGCTATTTTGCCGACAACCAATTCACCCAACATGCCTTTGACATGGCCGAAATTGCGGCCAAGGCGGTGCTGGACGAGGCGCTCAGTGTTTACCGACGTGACACCTGGGATGTGGCCTACGGTTCCGCAGGTACCGTGAACGCCGTCGCTGATGTATTGGCCGCAGCCGGTTGGCCGAGCGGCTACGTCAGCCGTGCGGGACTGGACTGGTTGCAAGACAAACTGATCAGCGCCCAAAGTGCGGATCGCATCCGGCTGATCGGCATGCGCGAAGACCGACGCACCATCATCGGTGGCGGTCTGAGCGTTTTGCGGGCGGTATTCGACTTGTTGCAAATCGACCAAATGCAGCAAGCCACGGGCGGCTTGCGGCACGGACTGTTGTTTGACTTGATGGGCGCCAGGCAAGACCAGTCGGATGTGCGGGCGCGCTCGGTGCAGCGGCTGGCAGCCAAGTTCGGCAGCAACACGGCGCATGGCGTGCGGGTCGGTCGAGTCGCCACGCACTTGCTGACGCAGCTTCAAGGCAGTGCCTTGAGCCCGCAGAACCCGGCGGCGGACCCGACGCAAGAACGCCTGCACCGCAAGCTCGAGTGGGCGGCCCAACTGCATGACATTGGCAGCCACATCTCCCACAGCGACTATCACAAGCACGGCGCCTACATTCTGGACAACGCCGATGCCATGGGCTTTACTTTGCCGGAGCTGCACAAGCTCAGCCTGCTGGTGTTGGGGCACCGGGGCAAACTGCGCAAACTCGATGTCAACTTTGAAGACGAACTGTTTGTGCAACAGCTGCTGTGCTTGCGACTGGCGGTCATTTTGTGTCACGCCCGGCGCGACCCCGATCTGGATGGGTTGACCCTGACGCGGGCGAACCATGCCAACAGCTTCAGCCTCGACTGGCGGGTCGGCTGGGCCCAGGCTTTTCCCCAATCCGCGCACCTGTTGCGCGAAGAAGTGCTGGCGTGGCAAAAAACACCGTGGTCGCTGACGCTTGGCGAGAGTTGAGGTTCAGCGTATCAAGCACCGGCCAACCACGCCAGGACGTCATCGCGCCCGGCTGGGCGCAGCCTGCATTGGCAGCTTGACAAGCCTCAATTAAACTATATAAACTGTATACCTCGTTATTTTCAAGGGAAACACCATGGCGACCGCAGCAACAAAACCGATCACAACAAGCAGCGTCAGTGCGGCAAAAGCCCCCCGCAAGCCTGCTGCAAAAAAACCACGCTTGAGCGCCAAAGTTAAGGCAAAACCAGTCGCCAAAGTTGCTGTTAAGCCACTGGTCAAATCAGTGATCAAGCCCGTCACCGCGCAAAAAATCGAAAAGACAAACAAAGACAAGAAGCCAAAGCTGGTGCGTGACAGCTTTACCATCCCCAAGGCTGAATACACCGTTCTGGATGAACTCAAGCAACGCACCGGAAAACTGGCCGTGGCAGCCAAAAAAAGCGAATTGATCCGCGCCGGTATCAAGGCGCTGGCCGCCATGTCAGATGCTGCGTTTTTGGCGGCCTTGAAAGCAGTGCCCGCCATCAAGACCGGTCGGCCTAAAAAGTAGTCCGGGGCACCGCCCCGCAGACCCCATGCAAGATCCTCATTTGGCGCTTCGCTTCGCTGTGGCCATTGGCCTGGGTGTGCTGCTGGGCCTGGAGCGTGAACGCACCAAAAGCGAGGACGGCGGCGCTGGCGTGCGTACTTTTGCCCTGATCGCGCTCAGCGGCGCCCTTGCCGGTTATCTCGGAGAAAACCTCGGACTGAACTGGCTGGCCCTGACCATTTTTGTTGCCGTCGCGGCGCTCATCATCGGCATGTACCTGGTGACGTCGGCGCGCGGCGACACCGGCATTACCACCGAGGTGTCAGCGTTGCTGGCGTTCCTGCTGGGCTTGCTGTGCGCCCATGGCCAGCTGCAGCTGGCGAGCTGGATCGCCGTCGCCATGGCCTTGCTGCTCGCGCTCAAGGACTGGTTGCACCAGCTCGCCAGGCATATCAACGCCAGCGACGTCGAGGCGACCCTCAAGTTTTGTATTGTCACGCTCATCATCCTGCCGCTGGTGCCGGACGTCAATTACGGGCCACCACCGCTGGACGTCATCAACCCCTACAAAATCTGGTTGATGGTGGTGCTGATTTCGGCGCTGAACTTCAGCAGCTACCTGCTGATCAAGATTGTGGGCGCCGAGCACGGTGTGGCCCTGGCCGGCCTGCTGGGCGGGCTGGCCTCGAGTACCGCAGTCACCCTCGGGTTCTCGCAGCGCAGCCGGCAAACCGACGCGGATGCCTCGGCGCTGGCACTGGGCATTGTGCTGGCCTGGACGGTGATGTTCTTCCGAGTCGCGCTCATGACCGCGCTGATCAGCTGGGAACTTGGCCGACAGATCGCCTGGGCCATCAGCTTGCTTTGCGTGGCAGGCCTGGGCGCGAGCTATTGGTTGTGGCAACGAAACAGGAAGCGCGAACGCGGGAAAATCGAGCCCGGCAACAACCCGTTTGAACTGCATGAAGCCATCAAGTTTGGCTTGCTGTTTGGCGTGGTGGTGCTGGTCGCCCGGGCGGCGCAAGTCTATCTGGGCGACCTGGGTTTGTATGTTGCGGCCGCGGTTGCTGGCCTGACCGATGTGGACGCCATCACGCTCGCCATGGCCAACCTGGTGCAGAGCGACGCCTCCAACCTACATGTCGCGGCGCGCGCCATCGTGCTCGCCGTCATGGCCAACACCTTGACCAAAAGCGCCATGGCCATCGGTCTGGGCTCACCCGAACTGCGCCGCATCACCCTGCCGATTGCCATCCTGCTCCTGGTCACGGGCGCGGCCGGTGCGTTGCTGCTGTGAAAGAGAATACCGGCATGCGCGGGCATGCAGGCAACGAGTGCGGCAGAAGCGCCAACAAGCGGTTCCACTGAAATTCAATTGACGAAACATTTGAACTTGACCAGGAAGACAGCACATCAGATGACTTGTCAGTCGGTTTGCTCCATGCTGCTCTCGAATGTGTATTGAGCGAGCCGGTTCGACACCGGTTTAGGGACACTTTGGTCAATGAATCTTCAAAATTAATGCGATTGTCACTGACTTGTCACATGACAAAACTATCCTCGGATATTTATTGATCTGGAGTGCTTTCATGTTGAACCGTCGAATTTTAAGTCTTGTCTTTGTTGCCGCCACGTTGGCCGGATGCGCCACCACGCCGCACCCGGCATCAGTGGCAGAGACCCTTGCCCAAAACCCGTCACTGAGCACAATGAACGGCTTGATAACCCAGGTCGGCCTGACTGCCACCCTTCAAGGCGCTGGCCCTTTCACGGTTTTCGCGCCCAGCAATGAGGCGTTCAAATTGGTGCCAACCAACACCATGAATGACTTGGCAAAACATCCGGAAAAGCTTAAAGACGTCCTTGCGTTTCACGTCATTGCGGGAAAACTGGCAGCGTCTGATGTTAAAAACCGCTCGGTGAAAGCATTGAATGGCGGAGAAGTAGCACTGTCCAAGGCGGGCGACTTCGTCACCATTGAATCGGCAATGGTTGAGCAATCAGATATTCAAGCAAACAATGGTGTGATTCACATCATTGACAGTGTTTTGTTTCCCCCGCCAAAGAAGTGATGCTGTATACGTTTGAAGGGACCCGGCGCAGCGTCTTGCGCGGTGCGGTGAGTTTGGTGGCTTGCGCAGCTGCACCCACCTGGCCCCAATCATGGAAATCTGCAGGCGCCACGCGTGCTTTGGCAGTGGCCCAGATCGTCGACAACACACCAAGTCAGTTGGACGTATCGAGGGATTTTTTGATTGGGTCCCGTGCTGCCTGGCAAGAGATCAACAAAAACGGGGGCGTTAATGGACGCGTTGTCCAACATTTGGTCTTGGAGGTCGACGCCAGCGCCGAGAGCCTGCGTGCGGCACTTGATACGGTCCAAAAAACTGCCAATTGCGTGGTTCTTTCTGGTACCGCGGGCGACCGTGCCGCGAGCCAGCTCGTGGCGTTGTTGAAACATGACCAGCACAACATTGCGCACGTTGCACCTTGGCTGCAGAACTCTGATCTGGATGGGGACCAACGTACCTTTCCAATTTTCGCATCGCGTCAGGATCAAATCGCGCAGGCAATTAAATCGCTGTCTTTGATGGGCATCCCCGAGATAGGTGCCGTCTACGCATCCGAGCAGGAGTACACGCTGTACCGCAACGATGTTGAGCGGGCGAGCACTGCCTTGAAAATCAAGTTGATGTCTTTCAAACCAACTGGCGGTGTGGCACAAGTTGGAAAAAGTCTGAACGCTGACACGCCCCGGATTCTGCTGTTTATGGGCGGCACGCCGGAACTCGTTCAGTTCACTCAAAGCATTGAAAAGCAGGCTCGGCAACGCTACGTGCTTGCGCTGGCGGATGTGAACCTGCAAACCCTCATGCAGATGGGGGCATCGCGTCAAACACCGATCATGGCCACACAGGTCGTCCCGATGGTCAACGCCTCGCTGCCCATCGTGAAGTCCTATCGTCAGACGCTGGCTCGACTTTTTGATGAGCCGCCAACGCCCCAAAGTTTGGCCGGTTATATTGCAGCACGTTACACCAGTGAAGTATTAAGCACCGTGGAAGGGGCCTTGACGCGCCAGACTGCCTTGCTGGCATTCCAACGGCGGCAGGTTGTTGACTTGAGCGGGTTTCGAGTCAGCTTCAATGCGCAAGGACGAGGGGGGTCGTACGTCACACAAAGCATGGTCACCCCGGACGGTCGCCTGGTGGGCTGACGACCTTCAGCAAAGGCTGAAATCAAGGGTATCGCGGATCAGCAGAGCCACACAATGCGTTTTGACATCATGCTGAGCCCGGGCCGCCACCGCCGCGACCGACCATCCCACAAATCATCCAGCGCGATGGCAACGCCAGCCCCGCGTAAACCCGTTGCAAAGAGTAGACCCCGAGCGCCGAGCCCACCATTGCAACGGCCAGAACCAGCGACAAGACGAACATAATCTTTCGAGAAAACGAGCCCGCCCGGCTGAATGATGAAAGCTGTTTCTTCATGCTGTTGTCACGTCTTAGGCATCTAAAAAATGCTTGCGATAGCGCGGCGGCAAATCGTTGATGCGCATCAGCATGGGAAGGTCGGCGGTGTTGAAGTCCGGGTCCCAGGCGGGCGCACCCAGAATCTTGGCGCCGAGTCGCAAATAGCCCTTGATCAAGGCCGGCGGCTCCACGAGCAGACTGTGGTCCAGTTGATCCACCGGCAGCGGCAAGCGCGGATGCACCTGGTGTTCGATCGGCGCCAGATGCGTTGCCTTGAGTTGATGCCAGATGCTGGCGGCCACATCACCGCTAACGATGCCGTTATGCAACATGGGAATGCTGGCACAGCCAATCATGGTGTCAAGCTGATTGCGCACCATGAACTCGGCCAGCGCACCCCACAAGGCCATGATCACGCCGCCGTGACGGTAGTCCGGGTGCACACAGCTGCGCCCTAACTCCACCATGCGTTCACGCAGGCTGCGCAGGCGGGTGAGGTCAAACTCAAGATCGCTGTAGGTGCTGCCAACGCGCCGGGCTTGGGCGGGCGTGAGCAAGCGATAGGTTCCCACCACCTCCAATGTGATTTCGTCGCGCACCAGCAGATGCTCACAATAATTGTCAAACAAATCCACATCGTGACCCGGCACGGTCGTATTCAGCCGGGCCCCCATTTCCTGGGCGAAAACCTTGAACCGCAAGCGCTGCGCTTGTCGAATTTCATCGTTGTGTCTGGCCCATGAAACAGTCAGGCCACCGCGTTCACTTGGTTGAACCGGTGCGAGGCCAAATTTCTGAAAATTTGAAACAGATGGGTGAAGCAATCCTCGGGGCAATGACAGCGGCGACAAAGGAAAAGTCGGACTCGGCAGTTCTTTCATTTCTTTCTCCTTGGTTGGTTTTCACCCTCAATGCTGGCCATCTTTCATGACGGAGTCATGGCAACTTTATGCATTTTTTGTGACAGTGCTACCGCGTGGATCAAGCCATCCGCCACCGATATCGCGGACACATTCTCATGCGAGGCTGAACGCATGGAAATGCAATTTGAAGACGGGCATGCCATGAGCTAAAAAACCATGTCATCGCCGTAACGGGAACGACCTGACTATGCAAGAAGTCTGCTAAATCTCGTCATCGTCTGGCTTCTTGTTTTGCAGCCAACTCAAGAAATTTTGAAGGTAGGCAAGGCATTGCTGAGACCTCGAGGTCAGTACCACTCCTGTAGCGCCTGCGCATGATGTTGCGCACGGGTCACGCTACAGACGACGCGTGTTTCGAGCCAAGCTGCGCCCATTTCAATGATGCGTTCCAGCGCAAGCAATTCGGGTAGCCTGATTTGCGTCACCGTGGCGGATAGGATAGGAGTTGAAGGACGAGCACCATGAAGGGTGAGCTTAGCGTCGGATAGTTGGGGCTTGCAACCTTTCCATTGATCTGCGTCGTAATTTCGCACTGACACAAGGCTGTCATCAGGACGGTGTAATTTGGCTCCTGTCAACTTCAAAGCGCCTGTCGACGCCTACCCTATGTTTAACAAGAGAACTTTCTTTCGCGTCATGGCCATCCCGGCCTGTATTGCCTATGGGGTGCTTGAATTCTTTGCTTTGCAACGCTCACGTTTAATAAGTCGTCACACTTTTTTTTAGTTGCCACAGGCTGGTTCAAAATATGACATCTGACCTGGCGAAAATCAACGCCACCTCTACCGTGAACACAGCCAAGTCCTACCTCTTATGAAACCAACCATCCTCCCCCAGGGGGCACAAGAAATTGAACTCAAGCTGTTCTTGCCAACCCCTGATCCCGCGCGCCTGGCAAAGCAGTTGGCTCAGATACCCCTGCTGGCACGGCGTCAAGCGACTCGCCTGCGTTTTCACAACGTTTACTACGATACGCCTACGCAGGTCTTGCGACAGGCCCGCGTTGCGTTGCGAATACGGCGTGTTGGCAGCGATGCAAAACAGCAATGGCTCCAGACCCTCAAAATAGGCGGTCTTGGTGACTCGGCGCTGAGCCAGCGTGGCGAATGGGAAGTGCCCGTGCCAGATGCCAAGCTCGATTTGCACGCTCTCCAAGCGACCCGGTGGAACAATATCGACCCTGATGGAAGCGTGTTTCAGGCCCTGGCACCGAGTTTCTCAACGGTCTTCGAGCGAACAATTTGGGTCGTTCGCAAACGCGATGGCAGCGTGGTTGAGGTCGCGCTTGACCTGGGGCAGATAGAAGCAAATCACATGACTTCTCAGATTTGCGAATTGGAACTTGAACTGCTTGCGGGGTCTCCCCCCGCCCTGTTTGACATCGCCCGACAAATTGCAAAAACGATTGCCGTATTGCCAGCAAATACCAGCAAGGCGGAGCGTGGCTACACGCTCGCCGACGGCTGCCTGGACAAGCCACTGCGCGCCACCCCCCCCAGGCTGACACCCAAGCTCTCCTTGCACGAGACGACGCAGCGAGTCTTGCGTGAAATGTTCTGCCAGTTCACCACCAACCTGGGCTTGCTATGCACCTCTGACAACCCCGAGGTGGTGCACCAGGCCCGGGTCGGTTGGCGACGCTTTAAAAGTGCCTTGCGGCTTTTCAAAGCCAGCCTCCGGGGTCATGCCATGCCGTCGTGGCAAGCGCTACAGCCCTTGTTGAATCTTTTGGGTGAAGTCCGCAATTTCGATGTGGCCTGTACCGAAACGCTTCCCCCGCTCGGGGCCAACTATGCCGGTGAAGACAGTCTGCGGGCACAAGCCTGGCACAGGATGGAACAGGCTTTGGCCCAAGCCGCCCTCCAGCAACGCAGGCTCGCACGCGAAGCGCTGCAGCAGCCCGCAGTCGGCGCAAGTTTGCTAGAAATCACTCGGTGGCTTGAAGGATTGTCAACTTTGATGACGACCGGCGACGTTGCGCTTGAACCCAAAGAGTCCCTGCACCGCTGGGCTAGGCGTCGAATCAAACGTCTGCATGACCAGTTGCAGCTCGCCCTGCGCGACACCAGCGACCCAGACGGTCAGCACCATGCCCGCATCATTGCCAAGCGAATGCGCTACAGCATCGAGGCGTTACAGCCGCTACTGCCCAAAAAGCGCTCGCAACGCTGGCACGAACAGGCGACCGAGCTTCAATTGAGTATTGGCGCAACGCGCGATGTCAGATTGGCCCTCGCTCTGGTTGCCAAGTTGAACATGGAACCCGCAGTGCTTGATTTCTTGCGCGGCGTCGCGGTCGGTCGACAAAAATGAGCTTGTTCACTCTGAGGCGCTGCTGATGGCGCCAAGCCACTGCTTTGTGCACTCAACTACCCGTGGGGCTTTGCCGCAGGGTTTCTACCGCCAGGCGCAAGTCGGCGCTCCACGCCCGCCGCCCACGCTCTTGGGTTGATTGCTGCTCACCAAAAATCAGGGTGGCCCTCAGCGGCGGCGCATTCAAAATGCGCCAAATAGAACCTATAAGCGTATCGGTATTGATGTAGCACGCGGTCAAGCTGTGCGTGGCGCTGGCGACATCCGAAAATCGCAGCGCTACCGGCTGCACCAGCGCATTGGCCGCAATGGCGGCTTGCACCAGGTTGGCATGAAATGGCAACACGCGCACGCCGTCGCTGCTGGTGCCCTCTGGAAACACCGCAATCAAATCGCCACCCCGCAGGCTATCTGCCATTTGTTCCACCACCCGCAAAACGTCACGCCGGGACTCGCGCTCGATAAACAAGGTGCCGACGGCTGCGGCCAATGTTCCGATCAGGGGCCAGCGCCCAACCTCGGCTTTGGCAACAAAGCGGCAATGGCAGACCGCATAAATCACATAAATATCGAGCCACGAGATGTGGTTGCACATCAGCAACAAGGGCCCGCGCGTTGGCGGTTTGCCAATTACTACTAATTTAATAGCTAACAATCCAAGAAGGGCAATGGCCCAGGCCCTAATTCGTTCCTGTTTTTTGGGAATCGTCAGTCTTGGAAATAGCAGGACTACCGAGCACCAGCCGCGCACCAGATGCAGCAACACACATGCCAGTTTCCAACTGGCGCGAACCCTGGCATCGACATGAAGCATCACGCTCAAAGTGGGGGCAGGCCGCTGAGGTAGCCGATGGCGGCGCTCTTCTTGTTGTTCCAGTTGGCGTTGATCAGCGGATCAACGCCCGCCTTGATCACCGAGTGGATGCTGCCCCACTCACCCGCGTGCTGAAAATTGCTCATGACGTAGGCAAAGCCGTTGAGATTGTCCGCAACCTCCAGCCCGGTAGCCTCGGCGCCCGCCGGCACCGACAAAATGCGCGACAGTTTCTTGCTGTCCACGTTGTACGCCCACAGGAAGTTGTTGACGTGCTGGCCGGAGTCTTCGCCGATAAACAAGGTGCGCAGTTTTTCCGAGAACTTGAGGTTGTCGGCGTTGGAGATTTTGTCGACGTTGGCGCTGTTGCCCACGGCGTCGGCCGTGACGAGGTCTTCGCCTACCAGAGTCGGAGCAGCTGCCATGAGGGCGGGCATGCCGATAAATTCCAATCCCGTGGCTGTAACGGTGGTCGCGGCATCGCTGCCACCGCAGGCACTCAGACCCAGGCTTCCCAGTCCCAGCGTGGCAACGCCGCCGAGCGCGCCTTTGAGCACTTGGCGACGCTGCAGGCGAGTCATACCTGGTGCATTGCGTTCAGGTTTGCCGGATGCAGTGTTGGCGAGCGAGAAATTTGATGTCATGAGGACTCCTTGGGTTGAAAAATCTTCAGCATAAGAGTTGATCGTGACAGGACAAGGGCGGTTTGATGACCGTCCCGTGAAACGCCGCAAGTCATGGCGATAACCCATGAAAATGGCGGCAATGAAACCCGTTGCCATGCCTAAGACTGAAAAGTCCGCCAAACTGAAAATGCCACGTTGTTGAACTGGCTAAAGCAGTTCGGGCGACTGCACCGTGACGAGCACGGTTGGCGACTGTGCATCAGGCTGGCGATTACGCAACCACCAGACTGCACCTTTTTTGACCTTGCATTCGGTTGCTGTCAAACCGAGCAGTTGGGCGATGATTTGGCCCAATGTAGGTTGATGCCCCACCACCAGCACGGTGCCTTTGGCAAGCGGCCATTGAACCAGCGCCAGCAACTCCACAACACTGGCGCCTGGTGCGAGTTCTTCTCGCAACTTGTATTTGCGTCCCAGTGCCTGCGCAGTTTGCTCACAACGGCGTGCCGGGCTCACAAAAATGCGCGTTCCTTCGGGCAATTGACGGTCTAGCCAGTTTGCCATGCGCACAGCCTGTTTTTCGCCACGCGAGGTGAGTGAGCGGGCCATGTCATCACAGCCCTCTAACCACTCCTGTGCCTCCGCGTGACGCCATAAAATCAGATCCATATCAGCCTGCGCGTCTGTCGTCATGTCCGGCGTAGCGCGCCATCAGGGCCGCTTGTGCACTATGCGCCAGGCGTCGATGCTCGCCCCTGACCCGCGCATAAGTGCCGTCTGGCAACAAATCCCATGCGTCCACACCGTCATGCAAATAGGCCAGCAACTCTTCGTCGACAATGCGCTGGCGCTGAACCGGATCGGTCACCGGCCAGGCCAGCTCTACCCGGCGCAGCATGTTGCGATTCATCCAGTCAGCGCTGGACAGGTAAAGCTCTTCCACCTCATCATGGCGAAAGTAGAAGACCCGCGAGTGCTCCAGAAACCGGCCAATGATGGACCGGACCCGGATGTTGTCGGTGACACCCGGCACCTGGGCGGGCAGCATGCAGGCACCGCGTACGATCAGGTCAATCCTGACACCCTGCTGCCCGGCTTGAATCAATGCGTATATGAGCGCTTCATCGGTTAAGGCATTCATTTTGGCGACGATGCGAGCGCGCCCCCCCGACGCGGCCACAAGACCCAATTTATTGATTTTTTCGAGCAGCTTGCGCTGCAAATAAAGCGGCGCCAACAGCACCCGATTAAGTTTGGGCAGCCGACTCTGGCTGGCCAGATGAACAAACACATGTTCAACGTCTGCGGTGAGCGCCGTGTCGGCGGTGAGGTGGCCCCAATCGGTGTACAAACGCGCCGTGCGGGGGTTGTAGTTGCCAGTGGACAGGTGCGCGTAACGCACCAGCTTTTTTCCTTCACGACGGGTGATTAGCATCATCTTGGCATGGGTTTTAAGACCCACCACACCGTACAGCACCTGAGCCCCGATTGATTCGAGCATCTCGGACCAGTTGATATTGGCCTCTTCGTCAAACCTGGCCTTGAGTTCCACCACCACATGACTTCTTTGCCTCGCCGCACCGCCTCGCGCAACAAATCCATCAGCTCTGAGTCAACGCCCGTGCGATAGATCGTCTGTTTGATCGCCAACACCTGCGGGTCATTCACGGCTTCACGTAAAAAGGCCAGGACGCCGCCAAAACTCTCAAAGGGCTGGTGAATCAACACGTCGCGCAACTTGAGTTGCTCAAAAAACGATACGCCTGGCATCAACTGCGTCGGATAACACGATCGATAGGAGGGAAAACACAATTTTGACAAAGGCACCAGATCGATCAACTGCGTCAGGCGAACCAGATTGACCGGACCCGGCACACGGAACAAGGCCTGCTCCGGCAAATTGAACTGCTGACGCAGAAACGCCGCCAAGTACTCCGAGCAACCCGCCGACACTTCCAGCCGCACCGCTTGGCCAAATTGACGTGATTCCAGACCCTGGCGCAAGGCAGTGCGCAAATTCCTGACATCGTCTTCATCCACCGCCAGATCGGAATGCCGCGTTACCCGGAACTGCGAGAATTGCCCAACATCACGCCCCGGGAACAACTCCGTCAGATGGGCCCGAATTACGCTGGAGAGGGAAACGAAGTGGTAGGTTTTACCCGAGATTTTTTCCGGCATGCGGATCATGCGCGGCAAAACGCGCGGCACCTTCACGATGGCAATCTCATTCTCTCGGCCAAACGCATCGTGGCCCCCCAGACGCACGATGAAATTGAGCGATTTGTTGGCCACTTGTGGAAACGGATGCGATGGGTCCAATCCAACCGGAATCAGCAAAGGACGCACCTCGCGTTCAAAAAATTGCTTGACCCAGCGTCGCTGTAGCTCGTTACGCTCACCATGGGAGACCACTTTGATACCCTGTGCCTCCAACGTCGGCATCACGTGATTGTTGTACAGCGCATACTGGCTCGCGACCAGCGTGTGGGCCGCTATGGCAAGCCGCTCAAACGATGCCACCGTGTAGTTTCCCTTGGCATCCTGGCGCTGGCTGGCCACCAGATGGGGTTCCGCCCGAACCTCAAAGAACTCATCCAGATTGGAAGACACGATGCACAAATAGCGCAGCCGCTCCAGCGGCGGAACGTCCTTGCGCCGGGCCCAATCCAGCACCCGCTCGTTGAACGCAAAAATACTGTGATCGCGATCAAGCAGCGCCACCGCTGCGGCAATCGACATCAAGTTGGGTTGACGAAATAATGAAGACATGATGCCCAAGGTTTGTTTGTTACCGATTGATGACTTATTTTTGACTGTTATGGTGACAGGCGTGTGACAACAGCTTACTACGGGCCCGGCTCAACTGGAATGTTTGAACGCGATCCGATCAGCGAGAAACCTCGCCTCGACCCGACAGGTTTTATTGATAGACTCCGAGCGACATGATGATTGCCCACCGCCCAAACCGGACACGCCAATGGATAGTGGCAACGAGCATCTTTCTTCTCAGCGCGCTGGCTGCAACCGTCTTGATCTGGCGCTGGCAACAACAAGAAATTGCAGAAGTTCGCGCCCTTGCCGCGGATCTGGCCGCAGACCACGCACAGACCTTGCAGCGCGATATTGAACGCGCCTTGTCTGCCACCTACGCCATTGCCGCATTGATTCGCCAGGGCCAGGGCGATGTCCGGGATTTCGAAGCGGTCGCCACTGAAATGTTGCTTTTTTATCCGGGCATTGCCGCATTGGGGCTGTCGCCCGGTGGGGTGATTCGAAGTGTGGTGCCGCTGGCGGGCAATGAAAAAAGCATTGGTTTTGACCAGTTGAAGGACCCCGCCCAGAACAAAGAAGCGATCAAGGCCCGCGATACCGGTCGGCTCACGCTGGCCGGCCCTCTCAAACTGGCCCAAGGAGGAATAGGCATTGTGGGTCGTCTGCCCGTTTTTCTGCACAATGAGGCAGGACAGAAAGCGTTTTGGGGTTTCACTAACGTGACCTTGCGGCTTCCAGACGCACTGGACTCGGCCCGGCTGCCTCTGTTGACGCAGCGCGGCTATGCCTACGAACTCTGGCGGACCCTCCCTGACACGGGTGAGCGACAAAGTATTGAAGCGTCTGGCACCACTGCGCTCGATGCACCGGTGGAACGCACGCTGGAACTGCCCAACGGCCAATGGACGCTGAGTGTCGCGCCGATCAGTGGCTGGGGCGAGCCAGGCCGCATCGGGTTCAAGGCCGCAGTCGGATTGCTGCTCAGCCTGCTGATGGCCTACCTCGCCTGGCTGCTGTATGAGATGCGTGTACGCGATCAAGGACTGGAAGTGCAGGTGAATGAGCGAACAGCAGAAATTCTGGCAACCCAGCGACAGCTTCAAGCCACGCTGGGCGCCATTCCGGACCCGCTCTTCGAGTTGGGTCTGGACGGACGCTATTACAGCGCGCACTCGTCCCGGACTGAATTGCTGGTATTACCAGCCAAGGATCTGATCGGCAAGACGCTCACGCAAGTGCTGCCGCCGGACGCCTGCCAAGTGGTGCTGGAGGCCTTGCAGGAAGCCCATGAAAATGAGTACTCCGTTGGCAAACAAATCAAAATTCCGCTTGACAACGGCATGCACTGGTTTGAATTGTCGGTGGCACGCAAGGCAGCGCTGTCAGGCGAAGAACCCCGTTTTCTGGTGTTGTGCCGCGACATCACAGAAAGCAAAAAGGCGGAGAGACAAATCCGGCTGCTGGCACACTTTGACTCACTTACTGGCCTGCCCAATCGGGTGTTGTTGACCGATCGCTGTAATCTGGCGCTGCGCGCCGCGCAGCGCAATGGAACGCCACTGGCGCTGATGTTTCTGGATCTGGATCATTTCAAGCACGTCAACGACTCGCTGGGACACCGGGTGGGCGACGAATTGCTGATTATTCTGGCGGGCCGGCTCAAATGCGCGGTACGAGAGCAGGACACGGTTTCCCGTCTGGGAGGCGATGAGTTTATTTTGGTGCTTCCCGAAACCGATGCGAGGGGTGCTGCTCACCTAGCCGAGAAGCTGCTGCAATCAGCACTGCAGGTGTTTGAAATTGAGCCGCATGAACTGACCGTGACGCCCAGCATCGGGATTGCCCTTTTCCCCGGCGACGGCGCCGACTTTGACACCCTGTCACGCTGCGCCGATGCCGCCATGTACCGCGCCAAGCAGGACGGGCGCAACGCCTACCGCTTTTTCACGGCGGAAATGCAGGCGCGCTCCGAACGCACCCTGACGCTGGAAAATGCGCTGCGCCGGGCGCTGGAACGCGAGCAGTTGCGACTGCACTACCAGCCGCAGGTCTCGCTGGCGACTGGCTGCGTTGTTGGCGCAGAAGCCTTGCTGCGGTGGAATCACCCCGAACTGGGGAGCGTGTCCCCGGCCGAATTCATTCCCGTGGCCGAGACCTGCGGCCTGATCTTGCCGATCGGAGAATGGGTGTTGCGTACCGCCGTACAGCAACTCAAAGCCTGGAGTGATGCCGGGATGGTGCCGATCACCATCTCCGTCAATCTGTCATCGGTGCAGTTCCGTCATGCCGACCTGCCTGAACTGGTGAGTACCATTCTGGATGAAGCCCGGCTGCCCGCCCATAGGCTCGAACTCGAGCTGACCGAAGGCGTTGCCATGACGGATCCCTTGGGTGCCATTGCCATCATGAACAACTTGCACGAGCGCGGCGTACGCATGTCAATTGATGACTTTGGCACGGGTTATTCGTCGCTGAGCTATCTGAAAAAATTTCAGGTCTACAAAGTCAAGATCGATCAATCTTTTGTTCATGACATCACTGAAAATTCCGACGACAAGGCCATTGTGGGCGCCATCATCAGCATGGCAACAAGCCTGGGCATGCAAACCATTGCCGAAGGGGTGGAAACTCAAGGGCAGCTTGAGTTCTTGAAGGCCAAGGGGTGCACCGAAGTGCAAGGCTATTATTTCAGTCGACCGCTGCCGGTTGAACAATTTGAAGCCTTTATGCGGACAAGATCACCTTCAAATCTCATGAGCATTGCCCATGAATCCACTGTTGATATAAGGCTATGAGTCAACGACCTGGCACATCGCTGTGCGACACATCAAAGCCATCTGCCACGTAGGCGGGGCCTTTCATGAGCCAGACAATGACACAGCCGATGGTCACCGTCACAACCAGCGTCCAGACAAAGAGGACCAAACCGACCATCATGAAGTCAAACAGTTGAATTCGGCGCGCCAGCTCCGCTGCGCTACCGCCGACAATCAAAAAACGCGCTGCAACCGCCATGGTGGCCGGCAGCAGCGTACCGGCCAGGAACACCATTGGCATCAGGCGCAGCAAGCGCCATTCCCAGCCGGAGGGCGTTTGCTGAAATCCGGGCAATTTTCGAAACCAGTTCATGCGATAAATTTTAAAGGGACAGCAAATATCTTGCTGCCCTCAATGCGGGCAGCGCGCTGACCAGCAGGTTCCGACGCTCGCAGTTAGCGCAACCACTTTTGCAAAAATTGAGCCTGGCCGATGGCCGGGTCAAGTTCGTAGCTGTCAAATCCAACGCGGTGATAGAGTTTGATGGCGCCCGCGTTGCCCTGCAGCACTTCAAGCGTTAGTTTGCAAGCACCACGCTCACGCGCGACGTCCTCCGCCAGAGCCAACATTTTTTCGGCGACCCGCTTCCCACGGTAGGCCGGCAACACCGCCACATCATGCATATTGACCAAAGGCCGACAGGCAAAGGTAGAAAAGCCTTCAATGCAATTGACCAACCCAATCGCAAGACCAGTGCCAAACCCATCCGCATCATCAAACGCCAGCACGCTGAAGAACTGCGGGCGTGCTGCCAGTGCCGGGATGAGATTGACCCGGGCAAATTCACTCAGGGGCTCGCCGCCGCCCATCGGGTCCTGGGCATAGGCATCCAGCAAGCTCACCAGTGCAGCCGCGTGCACGGGGTTGGCGTAATCAGCCCGACAAATGCGCAGGGAAAGAGTAGGCACCATGATCAAACCAGCAGAGTGCTGGCGATCCGCTCGGCGCACGCCTTGGCCTGGACGGCGTCACGCGCCTCCACCATTACGCGCACCAAGGGCTCGGTGCCACTGGCACGAATCAGTAGACGGCCAGCGGCTCCCAATTCGGCCTTCACCGCTTGCGATTCGCTGGCAAGATTAGCGCTGACCTGCCAGTCCTGACCCGGCTTGAGACGAACGTTGATCAAGGTCTGCGGGAAAAGCGTCACATCGCAGAGCAACTCGGCCATGGTTTTGCCACTGCGAACACAGGCTTGCAGCACTTGCAGCGCTGAGATCAAGCCATCCCCGGTAGTATGTTTGTCCAGCGCCAGCAAGTGGCCCGAGCCTTCACCGCCGAGCAGCCACTTGTGTTTTTCAAGCTCCTCCAACACATAACGATCCCCCACCTTGGCCCGCACAAACTGCACGCCCCGGGCACGCAGCGCCAGCTCCACCGCCATATTGGTCATCAAGGTACCCACCACCCCCGGAACTGGCTCATCGCGCCCCAGACGCTCGTCCGCCAGCAGATACAACAGCTCATCGCCGTTGTACAGGCGACCCGCATGGTCCACCAGCTGGAGACGATCAGCATCGCCATCCAGCGCCACACCAAAATCAGCCGCATGCGCCTTGACAGCCTCAATCAGTGCCGCTGGATGGGTGGCGCCCACCTCGTGATTGATATTTAAACCGTCGGGTGCGCAACCAATGGCCACGACTTCCGCGCCCAATTCGTGGAACACCTTGGGTGCCACCTGGTAAGCCGCGCCGTGAGCAGCATCCACCACGATCTTGACGCCCTTGAGCGTGAGGTCGTTGGCAAACGTGCTTTTGCAGAATTCAATATAGCGGCCTGCGGCATCATCGAGGCGGCGCGTCTTGCCCAGGCTGGCGGAATCAGCCCACACCGGGGCATCGTTCAGTGCCGCCTCCACATCCTGCTCCCAGGCATCGCTCAGCTTGGTGCCCTGGGCACTGAAAAACTTGATACCGTTGTCGGCAAAGGGGTTGTGGCTGGCGCTGATGACCACGCCCAGCGAGGCACGCTGGGCGCGCGTCAGGTAGGCCACGCCGGGCGTCGGCAAGGGACCCAGCAACACGACATCAACACCCACCGAATTGAAACCACTCTCCAGCGCGCTCTCGAGCATGTAACCCGAAATGCGGGTGTCCTTGCCGATCAGTACCGTCGGACGCGTTTCTGTTCTTTTGAGCACACGACCCACCGCATGGGCCAGACGCAACACAAAATCAGGAGTAATGGGCGCTTGCCCAACCGTACCGCGAATACCGTCTGTACCAAAATATTTTCTACTCATTGCGATCCCTTGCCTATTTTTTGAACGAACTCGAAGTCGGCTATCTTATAGCGCCGAGCACCTTGAGAGCCTGTACGGTTTCCCGCACATCATGCACACGGACAATGGCTGCCCCACGCTCCACCGCCAACAAGGCGGCCACCACACTGGGCACCAGGCGCTCATGAACATCCAGCGTTGCCACCGCTGTCAGCGAAGTGGCCGTGGCCGCTGCCAACGAGGATTTTCGCGACCAGCCAACCAGCAGTGGGTAGCCCGCGCCGAGCAATTCAGTTTGCCGTGCCAGCAGTGCAAAATTCTGTGCCACAGTCTTGCCAAAGCCAATGCCGGGATCCACGACAATGCGAGCCTTTTCGACCCCCAGCCCCCGTAAAGTCTGGGTTGTCTGCTCCCAAAAACTTAGCACTTGCGGCACCACGTCGCCCTCCATGGGCGCGACCTGCATCGTCAAGGGCTCACGGTGCATGTGCATCAGGCAGACGCCACAGCGGGGGTGCTGTGCCACGACTTGCATGGCGCTCAAGGCAGCGGCCGCAGAACTGGCACCCGGCTCAGTCCAACGCAAAGCCCAAATGTCATTGATGATGTCAGCGCCGAGGTCCAGTACGGCTTGCATGACTTGTGGCTTGTAGGTATCAACCGACACCGGCACCCCCAGTCGAACGGCTTCACGCACGAGCGGCAGCACCCGCGCCAGCTCTTCATCCAGCGGCAAAGGCAAAGCGCCGGGACGGGTCGACTCCCCTCCCATATCCAAAATATCAGCGCCGTCTTTGACCAGCTTCTCGCAGTGCCGCAGAGCGGCTGCCGTGGAGGCGTGCTGACCGCCATCCGAGAACGAGTCGGGGGTGATGTTGACAATGCCCATCACCAGGGGGCGGCTGAGGTCAATCAGGAATCGGGCCGTGTTCCATTGCATGCTGATAAAACGCGTTAAAAATTTGAAGTTAACAACTGCTGCAGACCCGCTCCGGCAGGGAACCAAACAGAAACGGGGCTTGTCGCCCCGTCTTTTTGATGAATACCGTTTTCAGGCAGCCGTTGGTGCCACATCCGGTTTCACGGCGGGCGTACCACCACTGCTACTGTTGTCACTACCAGCGGGCGGGATACGCGGCGTCCAGTCTTTCGGCGGACGGGGCTCTTTGCCGGCCATGATCTCGTCCAGCTGTTCGCTGTCGATGGTCTCCCATTCCAGCAAGGCCTTGGCCATGGCATGCATCTTGTCGCGATTGTCTTCTATCAGCTTGCGCGCCAAACTGTATTGCTGATCAATGATGCGACGCACCTCGGCGTCCACCTTCTGCATGGTCTCCTCGCTCATGGTGGTGGTCTTGGTGACCGAGCGGCCGAGAAACACCTCGCCCTCGTTTTCGGCATAAACCATCGGGCCCAGCGCATCGGTCATGCCATAACGCGTCACCATGTCACGCGCAATATGGGTGGCTCGTTCAAAGTCGTTGCTGGCGCCGGTGGTCATCTGGTTCATGAACACTTCTTCCGCAATCCGACCGCCAAACAACATGCTGATCTGGTGCAGCATGTATTCGCTGTCATAGCTGTAGCGGTCTTGCGCCGGTAAGCTCATGGTGACACCCAAGGCCCGACCGCGCGGAATGATGGTGACCTTGTGCACGGGGTCGCACTTGTCCAGCAACTTGCCGATCAACGCGTGGCCTGACTCGTGATACGCCGTGTTCTTGCGCTCGCTCTCGGGCATGACCATGCTCTTGCGCTCCGGGCCCATCAGGATTTTGTCCTTGGCCTTTTCAAAGTCAACCATCTCGACCGTGCGCGCATTGCGCCGTGCCGCCATCAAGGCCGCTTCATTGCACAAGTTAGCGAGATCGGCACCCGACATGCCCGGTGTGCCGCGCGCGATCACCCCGGCATTGACGTCCTGACCCAAAGGAACTTTGCGCATGTGCACATTGAGAATTTGTTCACGGCCCCTTATGTCGGGCAGCGTGACATACACCTGCCGATCGAACCGGCCCGGACGCAGCAACGCGGAGTCCAGAATGTCAGGCCGGTTGGTGGCGGCCACCACGATCACGCCAACATTGGTCTCAAAACCATCCATCTCCACCAGCATCTGATTCAGGGTTTGCTCACGCTCGTCATTGCCACCACCGAGGCCAGCCCCCCGTTGCCGACCCACAGCATCAATTTCATCGATAAAGATAATGCAAGGCGCATTTTTCTTGGCGTTCTCAAACATGTCGCGCACCCGGGAAGCGCCGACACCGACGAACATCTCGACAAAATCAGAGCCCGAAATTGAAAAGAACGGGACCTTGGCCTCACCGGCAATGCCTTTGGCCAGCAGCGTCTTGCCGGTGCCCGGTGGGCCCACCAACAACAGGCCGCGCGGAATACGCCCCCCCAGTTTCTGATATTTGGCCGGGTCTTTCAGAAAGTCCACCACCTCCTTGACTTCTTCCTTGGCCTCGTCACAACCCGCCACGTCGGCAAAGGTCACCAGGTTAGCATTTTCATCGAGCAGGCGCGCCTTGGATTTGCCAAAACTGAAGGCACCACCTTTGCCACCGCCTTGCATCTGGCGCATAAAGTAGACCCAGACACCGATCAGCAATAGCATCGGCCCCCAGCTGACCAGCAGCGTCATGAGCAAAGAACCTTCTTCGCGCGGTTTGACATCAAACTTGACATCATTGGCGATCAGGTCGCCCACCAGGCCACGGTCCAGATAGGTGGCGGTGGTCCGAACCCTGCGGTCATCGGTCGTCACAGCCACAATTTCAGTTCCGCCCTGCCCCTCTTGGATAATGGCGCTCTTGATGTGATTGCTGCGCACTTCCTCCAGAAAGTCAGAATAGCCCAGATACCCGGCGCTGGCAGGCCCCCGCGCATCAAACTGTTTGAACACGGTGAAAAGCACAAGGGCGATAACAAGCCAAACGGCAATTTTTGAAAACCACTGATTATTCAAGCG
>JANYHL010000145.1 GCA_025359085.1 Gammaproteobacteria bacterium | reverse complement strand
TAACTGAAGAGTGAGCCAGCGGCCACGCTGGCTTACAGGCCTTTTAGGCCTGTAGCCCCGTATTCTGTGCGTTACCAGCTACCAAACTTGTAGCAATTCCCAAATACAAAGGCGTGCGGGCTGAAAGAGCCCCCTCGGGGGGCGGACGGGCAGGCCAGCGCGCAGGGCTGATGCCGCGCAGCGGCGAAGCACAAGGGTGGGCGGGGGCACACACGACATGACTGGCCGCAGGCCACTGGCCAAGCACACAGCGCGCAGCGCCTGACCAATGCCCAGGTGTCACGATAACCACAAGGGCGCGCAGACGGCGGCGCGTAGGGCGTGCCAACGACCGGGAAGCGCCGACGGCTTTGCGACCGACTCCAGCGGAGGCCACTTTGCATAACGCCTGTTGCCTTCACCCGACAGGGCGCGAAGCGGTGACCGGCACCAAGCAGAGCTTCAGCGCAGCGACCGACGGGCACTGAGGGCAATGCGGCGTTATGTAAAAGCGAAGCGGGTGGCCGTAGCGGGCGAACGCTACACACGCCACGCGCACCACGCGACAGCTTAGTGGTTCTTGGGCATGGCGGTATTCCACCTTACCCACTGGCTGAGACAACAGCGCATCGAACAACGTCAAGCCGTGATGTGCTGTTGCCACCAAGCGCAGCGACTGGCGGGCACTGAGGGCAATGCGGCGTTATGTAAAAGCGAAGCGGGTGGCCGTAGCGGGCGAGTGCCACAACTGCCACGAACAGCACGGCATCCAGGCCGAGCCGCAGGCGATGGCTGATCCAGCACGATGCGCAAGCGAGCCGAGGCCATATCTGCGCCACAGCGCACTGACCAACACTTGCGAAGCACTGGCGATGTAACTCCCCGGCACCTGTGCGGGGCGCAGTAGCGCCGCGCGCACTGACTGACACTACAGGCGCTGGCAAAGCGAAAGCGGTGATGCTGGGTGGACTGGCCCACAGCGCGCAGCGCAGCTCAATCAAAAAACAGGCCGCCCAGCATGGCCGCGCTGCCCGCCGAAGCCACGCGACAGCTTCGTGGTGCCCGGCCATTGCGGTACTCCGCATTGGCCACTGACCAAAGCTACAGACTTGCGCGATACGAAAGCGGTGATGTTGGGTGCGCTGCCACCAGCGCAACGCGCCATTCAGCAGGCAGCGCGCCCGGCATGACCGCGCTGGTGGAGGTCACTGAGTCGCATCGAGCACCGAAGGTTTGTCATGCTCTGCCGCTTGCGTGGCAGCTGATTGAGCACCTGCGAAGCACTGATGTTTATACGCTCTAGCGGACGGCAGACCCAGAGAGTCGGGCCAACTGTCATAAAAGTAGACTTATTTTGAACCGACGCGTCAGCCCACTTGCGTGACTTATTGCGCTTGCTAATCGCCAATATGGTGCCATTGGTCATCGGGCATATCTTGCAACAAGGAAAAAATCTTATCGAGACACCCATGATCAGCAGCCCACTGAATGTGCTCATGAAGGCGCAGAATTTTTGAAAGTGCGGGCGTGTCTGACCAGGCTCCCAATATCATAGGAAGAGATGGCTGCCATCCTCCACCCTTACGCGTTTTATCTGGCAGCATTTCATAAAGCCGTAGCCATTTTTGTGGCAGTGGGCAGACACGATTATTCTTCTGAACTTCTTCCAATACTTCTTCAAGCGTTGCCATGTTGCCCTCCTCAAGACGCACTGTTTCCTGTCGTTAATGTTCCGTATGGGGCTGGTGGGCTGTACGTCCTCACGTCGTCCGGCTTAAGCGGATCAGGTTGGACCTGCCGACAAGAGCGACCTGCTCAAGCAATCAAATCTTGACGTGACCATACCACCAGCGGTGTATTGCCAATTTTGACATCGTGCACGCCCATCAACGGCTGCTTTTCATGCACACGGGCACCATCAAGCCATGTTCCGACCGTGCTGTGCAGGTCGTGCAGCCAGACTTCGTTGCTCATATTCACGATCACAGCGTGCCGTCGACTGGCGGATGCTGCGTCAATCGGCAAACTATTGCCTACCAATTTGCCAATCGAGATCAGTTTTTCGGTGAACGCCACCTTGTTGCCGCGATATTCAATCACCACCGCATTCGTGGGTTTGACGGCGACGGGCAATCCAAAGCGGTAGTCCTGAAACACCAACTTTTCCAGTAGGCTATCCCAGCCCCCCAGAGCTTGTGGCCCCGCCAGTGCGACTTGGGCGTTGTAGATGGAAAAAGGACTGCCTTTGTCTCGTGCCAACTGCTTTTGCAGCCAAGAGGCATCCAGTTCTTCCAGCCCCAGGCGCGCTAGAAGACCAGCGTTTTCGATGGCGGTGTTGTCGCATTTTTCGGCGCGCAAGACCTCTGCCAGGCGCTTCATCTCGTCAAACC
>JANYHL010000034.1 GCA_025359085.1 Gammaproteobacteria bacterium | reverse complement strand
CAGAAACGCACCCGAGACGCGCCCCAAGGCGCGGGGTTTGCCTGAATAAATCCACAGAATGATGAACAGCAAGACGCCTTCCAGCGCGAATTGATAGAGTTGCGACGGGTGTCGTGGAATTCGGTCGACCGTAGGAAAAATCATCGCCCAGGGCAGCGATGGATCGGCTGCGCGCCCAGGCAGCTCGGCGTTAATGAAGTTGCCAATCCGCCCCGAAGCCAAGCCGAGCGGCACCAGCGGGGCGATGAAATCGAGTACGCGCAGAAATTTGCGATCCGTGCGACGCCCGTACAGCCACATCGCGAAAATGACGCCGAGCAGTCCGCCGTGAAAGCTCATGCCGCCTTGCCAGACGGCAAAAATCTCCAGCGGATGGGCCAGGTAGTAGAGCGGCTTGTAGAACAGGCAGTAACCGATGCGCCCGCCCAGCACGACACCCATCACGCCCATGAATAAAATATCTTCCACGTCGCGCCGGCTCCAGGCCCCGGGGCCGGTGATGGTGGCAAATGGTGGGTGCTTGAGGCGCCGGATGCCCAAAAACATGAACAGAGCAAAAGCGGCCAGGTAAGTCAGTCCATACCAATGGACGGCCAGCGGCCCGAGTTGCAATGCAATGGGATTTATTTGAGGATGGATCAGCATGGCAGTCATTGTGCACGCAAGCACGGCCGCTGATGCGGGCTTTGCCTTTCTTTAAAATGGCTTACTCTCACATAATTGTCTGCCTCAGACATTGGCCTGACTCCAGCAACCCCTTTCACCCGAGACCTTTCATGACCACCCAACCCGTCATCCTGAACCCGCGCAGCAAAAACATCACCGAAGGCAAGTCGCGCGCGCCGAATCGCTCCATGTACTACGCCATGGGCTACGAGAAGGATGACTTCAAGAAGCCCATGATCGGCGTGGCCAATGGCCACAGCACCATCACGCCGTGCAACTCCGGTCTGCAAAAACTCGCTGATGCCGCGATTGCCGCGATTGAAGAAGCCGGTGGCAACGCACAGGTGTTCGGCACCCCGACCATTTCTGACGGCATGGCCATGGGCACCGAGGGCATGAAGTACTCGCTGGTGAGCCGCGAGGTGATCTCCGATTGCATTGAGACCTGCGTGCAGGGCCAGTGGATGGACGGCGTGCTGGTGATCGGCGGCTGCGACAAAAACATGCCGGGCGGCCTGATGGGCATGCTGCGCGCCAATGTGCCCGCCATTTATGTCTATGGTGGCACCATCCTGCCCGGCCATTACAAAGGCAAAGACCTCAACATCGTCAGCGTGTTTGAAGCCGTGGGCGAGAACGCCGCCGGGCGCATGAGCGACGCAGACCTGCTGGAAATCGAGCGCCGCGCCGTCCCCGGCACCGGCTCGTGTGGCGGCATGTACACAGCCAACACCATGTCCTCTGCCTTCGAGGCGCTGGGTATCTCCCTGCCCTACTCCTCCACCATGGCCAACCCGCACGATGAAAAGGTCAACTCGGCCAAAGAGTCGGCCATCGTGTTGATCAACGCCATCAAGAATGACCTGAAACCACGCGACATCGTCACCCGCAAGTCGATCGAGAACGCCGTCGCCGTCATCATGGCGATTGGCGGCTCGACCAACGCCGTGCTGCACTTTCTGGCCATTGCCCATACCGCCGGGGTCCAGTGGACGATTGAAGACTTCGAGCGCGTGCGCCAAAAGACACCCGTGCTGTGCGACCTCAAGCCCAGCGGTCAATACCTGGCGGTGGACCTGCACCGTGCCGGGGGCATTCCGCAAGTCATGAAGATGCTTCTGTCTGCCGGTCTGTTGCATGGCGACTGCATCACCATCACCGGCCAGACCATTGCTGAAGTCCTCAAGGACATTCCGGATGCGCCGCGTGCCGATCAGGATGTGATTCGCCCGCTTGGCAACCCGATGTACAAACAAGGGCATCTGGCCATTCTGAAAGGCAATCTGAGCCCGGAAGGTTGCGTCGCCAAAATCACCGGTTTGAAGAACCCCGTGATGACCGGCCCGGCCCGCGTGTTTGATGACGAGCAATCTGCATTGGCCGCGATTCTGGCGAACAAAATCGTCGCGGGCGACGTGATGGTGCTGCGCTACCTCGGCCCGAAAGGCGGCCCCGGCATGCCCGAGATGCTGGCGCCGACCGGTGCGCTCGTTGGCCAGGGTTTGGGTGAATCCGTAGGATTGATCACCGACGGCCGCTTCTCGGGCGGCACCTGGGGCATGGTGGTCGGCCACGTCGCACCTGAAGCGGCAGCCGGTGGCCTGATTGCTTTGATTGAAGAAGGCGACTCGATCACCATTGACGCGCACCAGTTACTGCTGCAACTCAACGTCAGTGACGACATCATCGCCAAACGCCGTAGCGTCTGGACGGCCCCCAAGCCGCGCTACACCCGCGGCGTGCAGGCCAAATTCGCCTTCAACGCCTCCACCGCCAGCAAGGGCGCGGTGCTGGACGACTACTGATCAAGGGTGCTGGTGGCTCATACCCCCGCCACAGGGCCGTCACCGGATATCCTGTTCGGGCCCCTTCAATCCGAATTGATCCGTGATGAAGTGCTGGCCGATCTGCTGGAGGCCACCGCGCTGCGCGTGCCGCACCATGTAGCGCTGATGTTTGGTGAGCGCCATCTGACCTACCAAGCCTTAAATGAACAGGCGGATCTGGTGGCCTCCGCGCTGATTCAGGCCGGCGTGCGCCCGGGCCAGATCGTCGGTTTGTGGCTGCCGCGGGGCATTGAACTGCTGGTGATGCAGGCAGGAATTGCCAAGGCCGGGGCCGCCTGGCTGCCGTTTGACGCCGACACGCCGGTGGAGCGCATCAAGGTCTGTCTGCACGATGCGCACGCGGTTGGCATCGTCAGCTGTGCGGCATTCGCGCCGCAACTGACCCATGCTGACGCCACGGTCTGGGGCGCCGAGGACTTGCTCCTGCCCGCCCCGCACGGTCAGTCCCTGCTGCGCCGCGCAGGGGTTGGCCCGCTGCACCCGGCCTACGTCATCTACACCTCGGGCTCGACTGGCAAACCCAAGGGCATCGAGATCAGCCAGGGCAGCATCTGCCATTTTTTACGCAGCGAAAACAGCCTGCTCGGCGTGCGTGACAGCGACCGCGTCTACCAGGGTTTTTCAGTCGCGTTCGACATGTCGTTCGAGGAAATCTGGATAAGCTACCTGGTCGGCGCCACGCTCTGGATCGCGCCGAAAGAGGTGGCGTCCGATCCGGAGGCCTTGCCGCTGGCGCTGATTGACAAGCAGGTGACGGTGCTGCACGCGGTGCCGACGCTGCTGGCGCTGTTCAACCAGGAGGTGCCGAGCCTGCGTCTGATCAACCTGGGCGGTGAGATGTGTCCGCAGTCACTGGTGGCGCGCTGGGCCCAGCCGGGCCGCCAGGTCTTCAATACCTACGGCCCCACCGAAACCACGGTATCGGCCAGTCTGGCCGAACTGCACGCCAACGAGCCGGTCACGATCGGACGACCGCTGCCCAATTACGGCCTGCTGGTCATCGATCCGGCGGTTGAAGAAAACGGACTGGTGCTGCTGCCGCGCGGCGAGGTTGGCGAGCTGTGCATCACCGGCCCCGGGCTGGCCGCCGGTTATCTGGGGCGACCCGATTTGACGGCTGAAAAATTCCGGGTCAATCCCTGGCGCAGCCACGCGCACGATGATCGCCTGTACCGCACTGGAGACCTGGCCCGCATCGATGCCGAGGGCTGCGTGCAATGCCTGGGCCGCACCGACGATCAGGTCAAGATTCGGGGCTTTCGGGTCGAGTTGGGCGAAATCGAGGCGGCACTGGCCCGCCAGCCTGGCATTGGCACCGTGGCGGT
The DNA here is from genome assembly GCA_025359085.1 of Gammaproteobacteria bacterium. Lineage (GTDB taxonomy): Bacteria > Pseudomonadota > Gammaproteobacteria > Burkholderiales > Burkholderiaceae_C > Rhodoferax. The sequence goes on along the minus strand of JANYHL010000034.1, from coordinate 7,523 downwards.
GGTGCTGCGCCAACAAGAAGACATCGACCAGCTGATTGCCTTTCTCGTCTTGGAGCAGGGCGTCACGCTGGCCAATGCCCCCCTGCGCGCCGCGCTGGCCGAGTCGCTGCCAGCGTACATGGTGCCCGCTTATTTTGAGCCGCTGACCGAGATGCCGCGCCTCACCTCCGGCAAGATCGACCGCAACGCGCTCAAAGCCCGGCCACTGGCACTGTCCACCGACACGGCAAGCGTTTCAGACCGCCCCGACACACCGGCCGAGCAGGCCTTGTTTGCCACCTTGACCCAGCTGTTTCCCGGGCAGCCCATTCTGCGCCGGGCCGATTTCTTCTCCGACCTCGGCGGCCATTCGCTGTTGGCGGCGCGCCTGGCCTCGGCTTTGCGCACCGACCCGCGCTTTGCCCACGTCACGGTGCGCGACATTTACCAGAACCGCACCATCGGCCGCATCGCCGCCGTGCTGGGCGAAGTCCCTGCGGCCGGGCCCGCCGTCGATGTCACCTGGGTGGCACCGACGGCGTTCCGGCGCTGGCGTTGCGGCGCCGCGCAAGCCGCCGCCGTGCCAGCACTGGTGGCACTCAGCATGGCGCAGTGGATGGCGCCGTTTTTTACCTACCACTTCTTTACTGGCGAGCCCGGCGACACAATCACGCTGGCCATCGCTGCCTCTGTCGCAGCGTTTCTGATCGCCACGCTACTGGAGTTTGCGCTGGCGATTGCCGGCAAATGGCTGATTGTGGGCCGCCTGAAAGCCGGGCGGTATCCTCTGTGGGGCTTCACCTACTACCGCTGGTGGCTGGCGGACCGCCTGGTCGAAGCCGCTCCCAGTTATCTGTTGAGCGGCTCGTCGATGTACGCCTGGTGGTTGCGCGCGCTCGGGGCGAAGATCGGCCGCGATGTGATCATCGGTTCGATGACCTTGCGGGCACCAGACTTACTCACCATCGAGGACGGCTGCAGCATCGGCAATGCTGCCAATTTTGAGAACGCCCGGGTCGAACACGGTGAGTTGCGCCTGGGCGCGATCATCATTGAACACGATGCCTGCATTGGTTCTTATGCCGTGCTGGAAGGCAATACGGCAATCGGCGCCTTCGGCCACCTGCAGGGCCAATCGGCGCTGAGCGATGGCGACGTGCTGCCCGCCGGACGCATTTGGCAAGGCTCACCGGCCCGCGATAGCGGCGCCTTTGAGCCGACCTCGAACCGGGCCCGACCGGCCCTGTCGCGTGCACGCGAGGCGGTCGAAGCGCTGTTTTTTGTTGTCGGCGCCTTGCTGATCACCACCTTGTTTTTTCTGCCGGTCTTTCCCAGTTTCATCCTGATTGACTGGATCGACGATGTCGAGCGCTTTCCGATCCTGCGCAGTTCCGACCTCTCGTTTCAACTGGCAAAGTATTTCATCCTCGCCTTTCCGGCGTCAACAGTGCTGATCATTTGCACCGCACTTCTGTCGGCCGGCATCCGCTGGACCGTGCTGCCACGCCTCAAGCCCGGCAGTTGGCCGGTGCACAGCAATTTGTACTGTTCCAAATGGCTGGTCAACCAGATTCAGGAATCGAGCTTGGCGGTCTTGCATGGCGTCTATGCCACCGTGTACGCGCCCTTCTGGTACCGGCTGCTGGGCGCCAAGGTCGGGCGTGATGCCGAAATTTCTTCCGCGCTCGGCCTGGTGCCCGACATGCTCACGCTGGGCGATGAAACCTTCATTGCCGATGCCGTCATGCTGGGCGACGAGCACATCGATGGCGGCTGGATGACGATGCAGCCGACGGTAATTTCACGCCGCAGCTTTGTCGGCAATGGCTCCTACATTCCCGATGGCACGACGCTGCCTGAAAACGTGCTGATCGGCGTGCATTCCACGGCGCCCGCCAATGAGCAAATGCACGATGGCGATACCTGGCTTGGTTCGCCGCCGATCCATCTGCCGGCGCGCGAGCAGACCAGCGGTTTCCCGGAACACCTGACCTATCGACCGTCACCGATTCGCCGATTGGCGCGCGGATTGATTGAGGCCTTTCGCATCGTGGCCCCCCACGCGATCGTCATTTCGGTGGGCTACACCGTTGTCTTGAATGTCATGCCGCTGGCGGGCGACGGCCGCTGGGGCGACGTCATTTTCTATCTGACCGCGGCCGGCCTGCTGTATGGCATTGGCACCTTCATTTTCATCGTCACGCTCAAGTGGTTGCTGCTGCGACGCTACCGCCAATGCAGCGTCCCGATGTGGACGCCGTTCGTCTGGCTATCGGAAGGCGTGACCAATCTGTATGAAGGGATTGCCGTCCCCAATTTCTTGCGTTATCTGCGGGGTACACCCTGGCTGCCCGTCGCTTTGAATCTATTGGGCAGTCGCATTGGCAAGGGCGTCTACCTGGACACCACCGACATCACCGAATTCGATTGCGTCACGATTGGCGACTACAGCGAGCTCAACGGTTTGGCCTGTCCGCAAACCCATTTGTTTGAAGACCGCGTGATGAAGATCGATCACGTCCGCATCGGCCGGCGCGTCTACATGGGGCCGCGCAGTGCCGTGCTGTATGGCGCGGTCGTGGCTGACCAGGCCCAACTCGGCGCCTTGACCCTGGTGATGAAAGGCGAGTTCATCCCCGCCGCCACGAGCTGGAAAGGGTGTCCGGCAGCACCGGCCCGCTATTGAAATGGTGGACGACGCGCGTGCACCGGTGCCGGTCCATGCCTGGCCCGCGTGTGCTGCGCAGGCGCTGGCCGAGCTTCGATCCGGGCGGGCGATGACCGTCATCAGCGTTCACACGCCCCAGACGGAACTTCGGCACCAGGCCCGGCAGAACATCCGCCGCGCCTTGCAGGAAGCGCTCGGGACCTTGCTGCAACGACCGGCCGCGTCGATCCCATTCATGTCGCTACCGGGCCAGGCGATGGCCCTGGACTTGCCAAAAACGCACATCGCGCTGTCAGTCAGTCATGCGGCGGGCTTGAGCGTGGCGGCGATCCGGGTGGGTGGGGCCGTCGGCATTGATCTGATGCGCATCGAGCCCGGCGCTGACGAACTGCCCGACTGGGCGCGCGTGACACACGACTATCTCGGGCCACAGACCTGTCGCCAGTTGGCCAGACTGGCGCCTGCGCACCGCGCCGCCGCCTTCGCCCGAGCCTGGACGCGCCGGGAAGCCGGTCTGAAGAGTTTTGCCCTGGCCTTGACCGAATGGACGCCAGCACTGGAACACCAGTTGGCGACCGGCGCTGTCACGGCGCTTGCATTGCCTGAAAGCTACTGCGGTGCGCTTGCCACGAGATGATGCGGGCCAAGCTTAGGGTTTTCCCAAGAAAAAGCGCTGCAGGCGAGTCAACCCAAGCTGAAATTAGACCGTTATGGTGAGGTGCCTCTTTGATACAAGAGGAGACACTGGCCTATTTCAATCCAATCTTTGAGGAGTTCTCATGTTCAAAAAATTACTGGCGTTTTTTGCCGCCATGTTCCTGGTCGCAGCATTTGCCGCGGTTGACGTTAACAAGGCCACTGAAGCCGAGCTCGACGGCATCAAAGGCATCGGTCCGGTGACCACCAAGTTGATCATTTCCGAGCGCAAAAAAGCCGAGTTCAAGAATTGGGAAGATTTCGTGGCCCGCGTGAAAGGCGTGGGCGACAAAAGTGCCGCCAAGTTTTCCGCGGAAGGCCTGACCGTCTCCGGCGCCAAGTACCAGGGCCCAAGTGCAGCACCGGCCAAGAAAGCCGACAAGCCAGTGATGGAAAAAGCCAAGGATGCGGCCGTGGCCACCAAGGATGCGGTCAAAGGCGCGGCGATCAGCACCAAGGACGCGGTCAAGGAAACCGCAAAAGACGTCAAAGCGGCCGTGACACCCAAAGCGGATGCAGCCAAACCGGCCGCCAGCGCTGCCAAAAAATAAGTCCAGAACTTACACCAGAAAAAACCCGCCTCGGCGGGTTTTTTGTTGCGGCTTTGACGATCGACCTATTCGCTCGCGCCGACAAGTGTCTGCACCAAGTCAAGGTGATCGGCCGCATGGCCTGGTGGTTCAGTGATGCGCCGGCCGGGGTTCATTCCAGTGCGTTGATTGATGCTTTTCTTCAGACGACCAAGGCCAATGGGCTAGAGCCCAACACCTGGCTGCGCCGAGTGCTACCTAATTTAACGGCGCCCAAAACCGTCGAAGCGCTTGAGGCGCTGTTGCCTTGGAATTTGCGCATAACAGATTCAGTGGAAACAACAGCCCAGTGATTTACTGTGGTTGATGGAGCGCGCAGGATTTTGTGGTTGACCGGCGCGTGCAACTTGCGCGCGCCAGCACCAGGCTGGGCTTCTGGAGCCAACACGGCTCTGGTGCTTTTCCTGGACGGTGCGCAGCATCCGACCGGCGCTCAGCGGCCCACAAACTCTTCATTGCCCGTGCTGCCGGGCGAGACCTCCAAAGACCATGAACCAAGTGTCATTTTGCGATTTATCAACGCCAGCTGCCAGCTAAAAAGTAACGATATGTGCCTCATCAACGCGAGCGCAGTTGATGGTTCCAATAACTTTGCGCTTTTCCGACGATCACATAAGGAGCGTAACAATGAGTTCATCAATCAGTAGAAGGCGGTTCTTGGCGAGAACCGGCGGGCTCGGACTTGCAGTCAAGGCGGGCATGATCCTTCCGTGGCAGTTCACGATGCGCGACGCGCTCGCGTTCAGCCAGAGCCCGGCGACCATTCCATTGTTTGGCACCAATTTGCGCGGCATTGGCACCATCGGCGTCTGCGCGCCGGATTTGGTCCCGGCGCCGGTCACAGGCGCCACCCACTACACCATCAATATCGACCAGTTCCAGGATGCGGGCGTTTGCCCGGCCTTGGGGCCAACCACGCTGCGCGGCTACAACCCCACGAATCTGTTGGCTGGCCAAAACAACAGACACCTGGGCGGAATACTGGTAGGCCAGAGGAATACCCCCATCCAGATCACGTTCCGCAACAACCTGCCCGGCGGGATGCACATCATTCCCAACGATCTGACGGTCATGGGGGCGGCCATGGGCAACAACCGCACGTCGGTGCATTTCCATGGCGGTCTGGTGCCCTGGATCAGCGACGGCGGCCCTCTCAGCTGGTGGGATCCGGCCGGCAATCGCGGCCCGACTTTCCTCAACAACGTCCTCAACCCGGGGGCTGCGCTCAATGAGGCCGAGTACTACTACCCGCTGAACCAGAGCGCGCGCTTCGGCTGGTACCACGATCACGCCTACGGCATCACCCGCATCAACGCTTACGCCGGCCTGGCCTCCGCACTCTTCATTCGCGACACCTTCGAAGCCGGCCTGATGAACCAGGGGCTGCCCGGCTACCTCGAAAAAGGCGGCCGGGAGATTCCGCTCATCATCCAGGACAAGATCTTTGTCGGCCCAACCACCGCCCTCGCCGACCCGACCTGGGCGACGGTTTCTTCTGCCACGACACCCGGCAGCCTGTGGTACGCGCATGTCTATGAGCGCAACCGCTGGAAATCTGCCGGCAACGTCGCCGGCGGCGGCCTGGTGCCGCCGAACCCGTCGGTGATACCCGAGTTCTTCGGCGACACCATGCTGGTCAACGGCACCACCTTCCCCAAGGTCACGGTCGAGGCCCGACGCTACCGGCTGCGGCTGCTCAACGCCTGCAACGCGCGCTTTCTGAACCTGCAGCTTTACATCGCAGACGGGAGCGCCAACGGCATCACGCTGAACGCGCTCGGCAACCCGAGCAACTTGCCCGCCCTGTGTGATCCGAACGCCCCCGGCGCGGGCGCGTCGATTCTGCAGATCGGCACCGAGGGCGGCTTCCTGCCCTTCCCTGCACGCATCCCGACCAATGTGCCGTTCAATCCGCTGCTTCCGCTCAAGAGTTCCCTGATGGTGGCACCCGCCGAGCGGCCCGACGTGCTCATCGATTTCAGCCAATACGTCGGAAAAAGCATCATTCTCTACAACGATGCGCCGGCGCCGTTCCCGATGGGCGCCCCGGTCAACGACTACTTCCCGGGGTGGAACCCCAAGGGCAATCCGGTCAATGCCCTGACGCCCGCTGGCTTTGGTCCGAATTCGCGGGTGCTGATGCGCTTCGACGTCGTCGCCGCCACTTCGGCGGACTCGCCGCTGGCAATTACCCCCCTGACAGCGTTGGATTACGCAATCGATACGCCTATCGTCCCGTTCGGCTCGAGTACGCTGCCTGTGGGGATCCCGGTGCGTTCACTGACGCTGAACGAGGGCTTTGATGCCTATGGCCGCCTGATCCAGATGCTGGGCACGATGGTCCCCCTGGGCTCGCCGAGCGCCGGATTTGGCCGAGCTTACAGCGACCCGGCAACCGAGGTGGTCAATCGCGGAGCGACCGAGGTCTGGGAGATCTTCAACACGACGGCCGACGTGCATCCGATGCACTTCCACCTGGTCAATTTGCAGGTCATCAACCGGCAGGCCTTCAAGGTGAGCAGTCTGGGCAACACCCAAGGCGGCGTGAACTTCGTCGGCGCCGCAACGCCGCCAGAGCTCAACGAAACCGGTTGGAAGGAGACGGTCATGATGTTCCCCGGCACGGTGACGCGGATCATCATGAGGTTCGACCTGGCCACCGTGCCATTCACGGTTCCCACGAGCCCGAGCCCCACGGGTGGCCACGAGTTCGTCTGGCATTGCCATATCCTCGAACACGAGGAGCATGACATGATGCGACCCTTAATTGTGAAGTGATTCTGCTCAGCCTGAAGGGAGCCCCTGGGGGGCTCCCAGGCAGCTCGCGCTGGCAGCAATGGGCCTGGTGCATGGCTTCGCTTGAGCGACCGCTTCAACAGCTGTGAGCATGCAAGCCACTCGGCCATTCACCAGCGGCGTGCGCCGGTCACCTGCTTGCAGGGCACGCCTGCGGGTTTTGCTCTCAGCCTGCAGATTGACATTCAGCCCAGTCTCGCCGGAGTAGCCAAATGGGCTGGGACGTGTCGAAAATATGGTCCTCAGTGCACCACTCGCTCAAAGCTGAACTGCCCGGGCGCGCGGATCGGGTCGACATCGACCGGAATCACGTCATTGGGCATGAACTTACCCTCGAGCAGCAGCTTGGACAGCGGGTTTTCAATGCGCTGCTGGATTGCACGGCGTAGCGGCCTGGCGCCAAAAACCGGGTCGAAGCCGACCTTGGCCAATTCCGCCAGCGCCGCCGGGGAGACTTCGAGCGTGAGTTCCATCTTGGCCAGGCGCTGCTGCAGCACCTGAATCTGGATCGCGGCGATCTGGGCAATATACGAGGCATCGAGCGCGTGAAATACCACGGTCTCATCGATGCGGTTCAAAAATTCGGGCCGGAAGTAGTTCTTCAGCTCCGCCGTCACCGCGTCCTTGATGTCCTCGCTGTCTTGCCCGACCATGCTCTGGATCATTTGCGAGCCGATGTTGCTGGTCATCACGATCACGGTGTTCTTGAAGTCGACCGTACGGCCCTGGCCGTCGGTCAGTCGGCCGTCGTCCAGCACTTGCAGCAGCACGTTGAACACATCCGGGTGCGCCTT
>JANYHL010000101.1 GCA_025359085.1 Gammaproteobacteria bacterium | reverse complement strand
TGACGCCCTCGTCGGCGAGCACCTGGACGATCACCTCGGCCCCGCTCATGGCCTTGCCGGCCAGCGGGTGGCTTGCGGAACCATTACGTTGACGTGCGGCTTGCTACGCGAAAATTTTTCTTTTCCCATTTTCAGACTCCGAAAAGTAAAGGACTGTCAAATCAAAAATCATGGTGCCCATTCCGGGAATCGGACCCGGGACCTCCCCCTTACCAAGGGGGTGCTCTGCCACTGAGCCAAATGGGCCTGCAACCCGTCAAAGACAGGTCAATCTAAAACTACATAACCATCCCAGCACATCAAATATGGAGCGGGGTAGGAGAATCGAACTCCTCGCTTTAGCTTGGAAGGCTAAGGTATTACCACTATACGAACCCCGCACAAGCTTGCGAAACAAGCAGCCGCTGCAGCGTTCCCGCTTACACATGAACACGCGCTTCAACGGCGAACCAACATTCAATTCATCACTGGTGGAGAGGGATGGATTCGAACCATCGTACTCGTAAGAGGGCAGATTTACAGTCTGCTGCCATTAACCACTCGGCCACCTCTCCTTGGTGAACCACGAATTATGCCACGGAAATAAAGCTCGGACCCCAGCTCAAGTGAAGAACTTTTGCTTTACCAGGCAATCGGCGCGCAGCCATGCTGCTGCAAATAAGCATTTGCCAGACCCCAATGGCCACAGCCGACAAAAGGCTGTGGCGCTCGCCAGGCGGACAGGGGCGACGGGTGGTTGGCCGTGAGCACCAGATGATCGGCCGCGGCGCCTGCACCCTGTTGGGCAGTCGCCGAGATCAGACGCTGTTTCGCCTGCGCATGTGCGCCCCACAGCATGAACACCACCGGCTTGTCTTTTGATGCAACCGCGCTGACCACTTCGTCGGTCAGCGCCTCCCAACCCCGCCGGGCATGGCTGGCGGGCTGCCCTGCCTCTACCGTGAGGCAAGTGTTGAGCAGCAAAACGCCCTGCTGCGCCCAGGCCACCAGCGAGCCGTCGCGCCGTGGCGTCATGGCGCGGGTGCCGAGCAAGGGGTCCCGGGCGATTTCCTTGAATATATTGCGCAGTGAAGGTGGCGGTTTGACGCCGGGTGCCACCGAAAACGCCAAGCCCTCTGCCTGACCAGGGCCGTGGTAGGGGTCCTGGCCCAAAATAAGCACTTTGACTTGCGCCAGCGGTGTCAAGGCCAGCGCCCGCAAGGGTTGCGGCGGATAAATGACGGCGCCACCGGCCAGCCGCGCTCGCACGAACTGCGTCAACGCCTGACCCGCTGCGCTGGCCAAGAACAGGTCCACCACGGGGCGCCAGTCGGCCGCCACGGGCCAGCGCTCGGGCGCCCACTCGGTCAAACGGGGCACATCCGGGGCGAACATCTCAGGCGGTGGCAAACATTCCCGCCAATGCCACGCCTGGATCGGGGGCGCGCATGAAAGCCTCGCCGACCAGAAACGCGTTGACACCGGCCGCCCCCAGGCGCAGCACGTCGTCGCGGGTGTGGATGCCACTTTCACACACCAGCAAACGGTCTGCGGGCAGTTCGCGCATGAGCGTCAAGGTGGTGTCCAGCGACACCTCAAAAGTTTTGAGATTGCGGTTGTTGATGCCGATCAGCGGCGTTTTGAGCTGCATCGCACGCGCCAGTTCGGGCGCATCGTGCACCTCCACCAGCACCGCCATGTCCAGGCTGCGCGCGATCGCCTCGAAGTCTTTCATTTGTGCGTCATCCAGGATGGCGGCGATGAGCAAAACCGCATCGGCCCCGCACGCGCGTGATTCATAAATTTGATAGGCGTCCACCATGAAATCTTTGCGCAGCACCGGCAACTGACAGGAGGCGCGGGCCTGCTTGAGGTGGTCAACACAACCCTGGAAAAATTGCAGGTCTGTGAGCACCGACAAACAGGCCGCACCATGCTCCGCGTAGGCTTGCGCTATATCGGCGGGGATGAAGTCCTCGCACAGCACGCCTTTGGACGGACTGGCTTTTTTGATCTCGGCAATCACGGCGGGCTGCCCGACGGCGATCTTGCTGCGCAGGGCGGCCACAAAATCCCGGGTCAACACACGGGATTCGGCGTCGGCGCGCATGACGGCCAAGGGCTTGCGTCGAAGAGCTGCCGCCACTTCCTGGCGCTTGACGGCCACGATTTTTTCCAGAATGTCGGTCATTGCGCCGTGCCTTTCAGTTGTTGGGAAATAGAAACAAGCTGCGCCAGCTTGTTTTTAGCCGCTCCGGATTCAATCGCGGCCCGGGCTTGATCGATGCCAGCGCTCATCGTCGGCACGACATTGGCAGCGTACAGCGCGACACCCGCATTGAGAATCACGATGTCTTTGGCCGCCCCCGGCACGTTGTCCAGCACCCCGAGCAGCATGGTTTTGGACTGTTCCGGCGTCTCCACCTTGAGTGCGCGGTTGCTGGCCATCACCATCCCGAAGTCTTCCGGGTGAATCTCGTACTCGCTGATCTCACCGTTTTTGAGCTCTCCCACCAGCGTGGTCGCGCCCAGCGACACTTCGTCCATACCGTCTTTGCCATACACCACGACCGCGTGCTCGGCGCCCAAGCGCTGCAGCGCGCGCACCTGAATCCCCACCAGGTCCGGGTGAAACACGCCCATCAGGATATGGGGTGCGCCGGCCGGGTTGGTCAGCGGCCCGAGCAGATTGAAGATGGTCTTGATGCCCAGTTCCTTGCGCACCGGCGCCACGTTTTTCATGGCCGGGTGGTGATTGGGCGCAAACATGAACCCGACGCCAACCTCGTCAATGCAGCGGGCAATCGCCTGCGGCGACAAATTGATGTTGATGCCCAGCGACTCCATCACGTCGGCGCTGCCGCTCTTGCTGCTGACGCTGCGCCCACCGTGCTTGCTGACCCGGGCGCCGGCAGCGGCAGCCACGAACATGGCGCAGGTTGAAATGTTGAAGGTGTGCAAGCCGTCACCGCCAGTGCCCACAATGTCCACCAGATGCGTGGTGTCCGCAACGCTGACCTTGGTGCAGAACTCGCGCATCACCTGCGCCGCGGCCGTGATTTCGCCAATGGTTTCCTTTTTGACACGCAAGCCGGTGATCAGGGCCGCGATCATCACGGGCGACCACTCACCCGTCATGATGCCGCGCACGATGTGCAGCATCTCGTCGTGAAAAATCTCGCGATGCTCAATGGTGCGCAAGAGCGCTTCTTGCGGGGTGATTTTGTGGGGGTGGGGCAAGGTCATGAGTTGAGATGAAAGTTGGTTGGCACGGCCCGGCTGCGCTCTGTCGCGCCAGGTTTCAGGAAGGTGGATTGTCCGTCAAGGCCAGTTTCAGGCCAAATCCGATGAACAGGAGGCCGCCCGCCCGTTGCAGCCAGACCAGGGCCTGCTGCAAGCTGGCCATGCGTTGCGAAACGGCCGCGCCCAAAGCGGCATAGCCCAGGTTGACCCACAGGCCATTGAAATTGAAAACCAGCCCGAGCAGCAAAAACGCGAGGGTTTTGTGCTCAGCCCCCGGCGCGATGAACTGCGGCAAAAAAGCCACAAAAAACAAGGCCACCTTGGGATTCAAGGCGTTGGTCCAGAATCCTTTGATGAATACATTTTTTAGATGATTTTGGCCTGTAGCCCCCGTGGATATTGCGCAACCAGCTATTGAATTAAGAGCGTTTTTCTGCTTGCCCGAGATCAGCAGGGTCCAGCCCACATAGGCCAGATAGGCCGCGCCAAGCCACTTCAGCAGGGAAAACGCGGTGCTCGACGCCGCCAGCACGGCGCTCACCCCCAGCGTCGCCGCCACAATGTGCACAAAACAGCCCGCCGTGATGCCCAGCGCCGCCACCGCCCCGCTGCGCCAACCACTTCTGAGCGAATGGGTCACGATATAAAGCACATCGGGGCCCGGCGTCAGGTTCAACAAGATGCCGGCGGCGATGAAGAGGCCGAGGTGGTCAATGCTGGCAAACAGGGTCATCGCGTCAACGCCCAAAAGGATGTCGGCCTAGTCGGCGACTCACGGTCTGGCCAGCAAAAAATCACGCATCGCCGCCACGGTGCGCTCAATACCCGCCGCATCGACGTCCAGATGCGTCACAAAACGCAGGCGGTACAAACCAGTGAGCAGAATGCCGCGCGCCGCCAGGTACGGAATCAACTCAGGCGCGCGCGCTTTGGCCGCACCGACCAGATCGACAAACAAAATATTGGTCTGCGGCGACTCCACCACCAAGTCGGGCAGGCCGCTCAGGCCCTGCGCCAAGCGGTTGATGAGGGCGTGATCGTCGGCCAGCCGGGCGATGTGATGGTCCAGCGCGTAGGTGCCCGCCGCCGCCAGCAGACCGGCCTGGCGCATGCCGCCGCCCGCCATTTTGCGGATGCGGTGCGCGCGGGCGATGAAGTCCTGGCTGCCACACAGGACCGAGCCGACCGGCGCGCCCAGCCCCTTGCTCAGGCAGACCGACACGCTGTCAAAGCACTGGGCGATGCGGCGCGCTTCATGGATAGCGCCCCCGCCTTGGGGCGGCCCGGCGGCGACCGCATCAGTCCCCGCCTGCGCCGCCTGTGCCACCGCCGCATTGAACAAACGCGCGCCGTCAAGGTGACAGCTCAGGCCCCGGCTTTTGGCCAGCGCCGTCGCCTGCTGCAGGTATTCAAACGGCAGCAACTTGCCGCCCAGCGTGTTTTCCAGGGCCAGCAGCCGGGTACGGGCAAAGTGCTCGTCGTCGGGCTTGATGGCCGCTTCAATATCCGCCAGCGGCAAAGTGCCATCGCTCTGGTGGGTCAAGGGCTGCGGCTGCACGCTGCCCAACACCGCAGCGCCGCCACCCTCCCAGCGGTAGCAGTGCGCGTACTGGCCCACGATGTACTCGTCACCGCGCTGGCAATGCGCCAGGATGGCGCACAAATTGCTCTGCGTGCCGGTCGGCACAAACAGCGCGGCCGCAAAGCCCAACATGCGGGCCAGCTTGTCCTGCAAGGCGTTGACGCTGGGGTCGTCGCCAAACACGTCATCGCCCAGCGGGGCCGCCAGCATGGCCGCGCGCATGGCGGGCGTCGGCTGCGTCACGGTGTCGCTGCGCAGATCGACTTTGGTTTCATTTATTTTATGAGCCATTTTGGCCTCTAGCCCTTATAAAACAAGCGTTAGTAGCTATCAAAAACATATCAAACTATCCGCGAGGTGGACAGCCAACAATTTGTCGAGGATAGCGCTGATTCACTTCGTGTCACTGCGGTCTGTCGCGCGAAGTTTCAGGAAGTTGCGCAACATCGCGTGGCCATGTTCGGTCAGGATGCTCTCAGGGTGAAACTGCACGCCTTCAATGTCCAGGCTGCTGTGCTTGATGCCCATGATCTCGCCGTCCTCAGTCCAGGCGGTGACCTTCAGACAAGGCGGGCAGCTGGTGCGTTCGATCGAGAGCGAGTGGTAGCGGTTGACGGTGAACTGCGCGGGCAAGCCGGCAAACACACCCTCTTGCGTGGTGGTGATGACGCTGGTCTTGCCGTGCATCAGTTGCTGCGCTCGAATTATCTTGCCACCAAAGGCCGCGCCAATGGCTTGGTGCCCCAGGCACACGCCCAAAATCGGCAGCTTGCCAGCAAAGTGCTGGATGGTCGCCACCGAAATCCCAGCTTCAACTGGCGAGCAGGGGCCGGGTGAGATCACCAGCCGGTCCAGTTGCCCTGCCTTGAGTTGCGCCTCGATTTCATCGAGCGTGATTTCGTCGTTGCGCGCCACCGTCACAGCCGCCCCCAACTCGCCCAGGTACTGCACGATGTTGTAGGTGAAGCTGTCGTAGTTGTCGATCATCAAAAGTTTCATGCATCTGTCCGTTCGATAGTCATGGCGTCCCCAAGGGGCTGCCAGCGCCACCAGCATCGACGTCTGATTGAGAGCTGGCACGTTGCGTCGCCGGCGTATACGCCGCGAACCGGTCACGCCCGGTCGCCTTGGCCTGGTACATGGCGGCATCGGCGTGGTGCGTCAGTTCGGTCTCATCGCTGCCGTGCTCCGGGTAAATGGCAATGCCGACGCTCGACGAGATGCGGACGGTGTGCCCTTGCGCCAGGGTGAACGGCTGCTTGAGCAGCGCCTGGATTTTTACCGCCACGCCGGTCGCGTCTTGCGCCACCTCGATGCAGGGCAGCAGCACCATAAATTCGTCGCCGCCAATCCGGGCCACCGTGTCGGACTCGCGCACGCAAGCTTGCAAACGATGCGCCACCGCCTGCAACAGTTCGTCGCCGGCCTGGTGTCCGAACTCGTCGTTGACGGGTTTGAACTGGTCCAGATCAATAAACAGCAAGGCCAGGCGGCAGCTGTTTCGTTTGGCATGAACCATCGCCTGATGCAAACGGTCCTGCAGCAGGCGCCGATTGGGCAGGTGCGTCAGCGGGTCGTAAAAAGCCAGATGCTTGATCTCTTCATCGGCGGCCTTGCGCAGCGTGATGTCCGTGTGGGTCGCCACGTAATGGGTCACGACACCTTCTTCGTTGCAGACCGCCGTGATGCAGAGCCGCACCGGAAACACGTCGCCGTTTTTGCGTCGGCTCCAGATTTCACCCTGCCAGGCCTGGACATTTTTTAGGCCAGCCCACAAGGCCTCATAAAACGCCGACTCATGCCGACCTGACTGCAAAATGCGGGGCGTCTGCCCCAACGCTTCCTCTGCCGTATATCCAAAGAGCTCGGAAAAGGCGTGGTTGACGCGCAGAATGACCGCCTGCGCGTCGGTAATGATCATGCTTTCATGCGACTCGAAGGCAGTCGCGGCAATACGCAAGTCGGCCTCCCGCAATTTGCGCTCAGTCACGTCCTCGGTCGTTCCGATCATGCGGGTGGGCGGCCCCGTCCCGTCCGCATGCAGCGCGGCCCGGTTGCGCATAAAACGCAGTTGTCCATCCGGGCGCCGCACCTGAAAGGTCAGATCAAACGCCTGCCGTTGTTCGATCGCGGTTCGGGTGGCGGCCCTGACCCGGTCCAGTTCACCCGGCAACAGCAACTGATGCCAGTCGTCGTTTTGGGCGTTGACCGATTGCGGGTCCAGTCCAAACAGTTCAAACATCGCGGCATCCCAATGGTTGCGTCGGGACTTCAGATCGATCTCCCAAATGCCGACACCCGAGGCGTTGGTCGCCAACTTCAGCCGCTGATCGCTGACGCGTTGCCGCACCCGTTGATGCAGGTAACCGTACAAGCCCGCCGCGCTCAGCAAGACCAGCAGCCCATACGCCAGCAACTGGTTTCGGATATCACGCAGCCAATTGGCAAACAAGGCATCCCAGCCGCGGCTGAGTGACACGACCAGCTGTTTGTCCATGGCCAGGTCAACGGGCTGGACGGTGCGCAGCACAAACAGTCGCCGGTCTCCGGTGGCATAAGCGATACCCTCTAAATAGCTGACGGGGCGGCGACTTTTCAGATGCTGGCTGAAAAAGGAACTCGGGTTGGATAGATCCATGCCCAGAAAATCAGTTCGTTCGGGCTCGCTCACAAACACTTTGCCGTCCTGGTGCACCAGTACCGCTCGCATGTCGTCGGCATAGCGCACCGAGCTCAGCAAAATCCGGATGTCAACCGCGTCAACCGTTGCCACCACAACCCCCGCGAACTCACCGTTCCGGCCGGTTAGAGCACGGGTCAGGGAGAGAACGTAGACCCCCAGGGCGGACTTGAACGGTGCTTCGAGGTGGAGGGTTTGGGGACCCGGTGACTTGAGATTCGCCTGAAAGTACTCGCGCTGGCCAAAATTGCGCCCTATCAGTTCTTCACGGCTGGCCAGGGTGACACTTCCTTGGGCATCCAGCACCAGGAAGGCACGCACCGAAGGCATCGCTGCATCCAGGCTCTTGATGGCGCGAATGGCCGCCTGTTGTCCATCGGGCCGGCTGGCCCAGTAGGGCAGTTCGGTGATGATCGATTCGAGCGCGAGATTGATGGCGACCAGCTGGCGTGCGAGGTTGGCTTCGATCACCTTCGACTGTGCCGTCAGGCGTTCGCGTTCCACCATTTCAATGCGCTCATGCTCCTGATAAAGGTTGAAGACCAGAAAAGCGCCGACCCCGCCCAGACCAGCGGCCAGCAGCAACCAAGGCCGCCAATAAGTCAGGAAACGATTCACTCCAGCCCTTCTTCAACCAGCTCGGATGCCCGCAACAAGGCCCGCGCCTTGGCTTCGGTCTCGCGCCACTCCAGCTCGGGCACCGAGTCGGCCACGATGCCGGCCGCCGCCTGCACATAGAGCGTGTGGTCCTTGATGATGCCGGTGCGAATCGCAATCGCCACGTCCATGTCGCCGGCGTAACTCAGGTAGCCGCAGGCGCCCCCGTAGAGGCCGCGCTTGGTCGGCTCCAGCTGGTCGATCAGCTCCATCGCATGGACCTTGGGCGCGCCGGTGAGGGTGCCGGCCGGGAAGGTGGCTTTGAGCACGTCCATGCTGGTCATGCCATCCACCAGCGTACCCTCGACATTGCTGACGATGTGCATCACATGGCTGTAACGTTCCACGCTAAAGGCTTCGGTCACTTTGACGCTGCCAATTTTGGCAATACGGCCGATGTCGTTGCGCGCCAGATCGATCAGCATCACGTGCTCGGCGCGCTCTTTGGGGTCGCCCAGCAATTCCACTTCAGCAACCTTATCTTTCTCCGGGGTGGCCCCGCGTGGGCGCGTACCGGCCAGCGGTCGTATCGTGATTTTCTGCTCGGTCTGGCCGTCGCTGGTGATCTGTTCCTGGCGCACCAGAATCTCCGGACTGGCGCCGACCACATGAAAATCACCGAAGTGGTAGTAATACATGTAGGGGCTGGGGTTGAGCGCGCGCAGGGCTCGATACAGGCTCAAAGGCGACTCCGTGTAGCGCTTCTTGATACGCTGGCCAAGCTGAACCTGCATGAAGTCGCCACCCGCAATCAGCGCCTTGGCGCGTTCCACGGCGGCGATGTAGTCGGCCTTGGCAAACTCGCGCTCTGCCGGGTAGCTTTGCGTCGGCTTGACCAGCGGCGCGCTGACCGAATATTTAAGCTGCTCCTTCAACTCGCGCAGGCGCTTCTTGGCATTCGCGTAGGCCTCGGGGCGGGCCGGGTCGGCATAGACGATCAAATACAACTTGCCCGACAGATTGTCGATCACGGCCAGTTCCTCGCACTGCAGCAGCAGAATGTCGGGGCAGCCCAGGGTGTCGGGCGGGCAGGAGGCGTGGAGTTTTTTCTCGATGTAGCGCACCGCGTCGTAACCAAAGTAGCCCGCCAGGCCACCGCAAAATCGCGGCAGACCGGGGCGCAGCGCAACCTTGAAACGTTTTTGGTAGTCCGAGATGAAGTCCAGTGGATTGACGTGCGAGGTTTCCACCACCACGTCATCGGTCACCACTTCAGTGCGCACATCGGGCCCGAACCCTATGGAGCGTAGCATCGTGCGCGCGGGCAGGCCGATGAAGCTGTAACGGCCAAAGCGCTCGCCGCCGACCACAGATTCCAGCAAGAAACTGTACTTGCCACTGTCTTTGGAATAGGCCAGCTTCAAGTACAGCGACAAGGGCGTTTCCAGATCGGCAAAGGCTTCTGCCATCAAGGGAATGCGGTTATACCCCTGGGCGCTCAGGCTTTTAAATTCCAGTTCAGAGATCACGGCGTGGATTCTTTCAATGCAATACCAAACCCTTTAGAAGTCTACCGTCGGCTGCGGGTGCTTGCGCGTGCTGGCGGTGCAATCTGGTGCAGCGAACAGCACCGGGGCTGCGGTTGATTCATTCAAGGGAAAAACGAAAATCAGGCGCAAGCCAACGTTGCAGGCAACGCGCGCCAGTGTAGCAAACCCGGTCCCGCTGGCCGACCCACCGTCCCTTTCGGGACATGCGATCAAAAACTCTAAGCGAAAACCCTAAGCGAAAACCCTCTTGCGCACGGCGGGTGTTCACCCCAAAATAGCGCCACCGACTCATTAGTACGGTCGTTCTATTCAAAGGAAGTTCATGAAGTTCATTCAATACCTGGTGCTCACGCTCGGCACCGCCCTGTTCGCCTTCAATGCCCTGGCTGCCCCCGTCGAAATTCATGGCGTCAAGCTGCCAGACACAGCGGAGGTTCAGGGCGTTCAACTGCATCTCAACGGCGCCGGCACCCGCTACAAGGCCATTTTCAAGGTCTACGTGGCGGGGCTGTATCTCGCCAAAAAAGCCACTACGCCCGATGAGGTGGTCAACCAGGCCGGCCCCAAGCGTCTGATTGTCACCATGCTGCGAACCATTGATTCCCGGGAACTGGGCAAGCTGCTCACCCGCGGCATGGAAGACAACATGGGCAAAGCGGCGGTCTCCAAACTGGTCCCGGGCCTGATCCGCATGGGTGAGATTTTCGCTGCGCAAAAACCCCTGGCGCCCGGCGACCAGTTCATGATTGACTGGGAGCCCGGCATCGGCAGCCTTATTACCGTCAAAGGGGTGGTGCAGGGCGAGCCGTTCAAGGAGCCGGAGTTTTTCAAGGCACTGATGATGATCTGGCTCGGCCCGGTACCGGCCGACGACAAGCTCAAGGACGCACTGCTGGGCGGCAAATAGCTTAAATCCGGCTACCCTGAATCAGGAGCTAATGAAGTCCCGTTGACCAGGGTCAGCCCGCTTTTTAACATCACATATTCCTTCGGTACTGCCCGCCGACCTCAAACAAGGCGTTGGTGATCTGACCGAGTGAGCAGACGCGCACGGCGTCCATCAGCACTTCAAACACGTTCTTGTTGTCGATCACGGCTTTTTGCAGGCGTTTGAGCATCGCCGGCGCCTCCTTGGCGTGCCGCGCGTGGAAGTCGGCCAGGCGCGTGAGCTGGCTCTGTTTTTCATCGTCGGTGGAACGGGCCAGCTCCAACGTGTCGTGCACCGCGTCGCCCTGCGGGTTGCGGAAAGTGTTGACGCCGATGATGGGCAACTCGCCGGTGTGCTTGAGCATTTCGTAGTGCATCGATTCGTCCTGAATCTTGCCGCGCTGGTAGCCGGTTTCCATGGCGCCGAGCACGCCGCCGCGCTCGGAGATGCGCTCAAATTCGAGCAGCACCGCTTCTTCCACCAACTCGGTCAGGTCTTCGATGATGAAGGCGCCTTGTGACGGGTTTTCGTTCTTGGCCAGGCCCCACTCGCGGTTGATGATGAGCTGGATCGCCATGGCGCGGCGCACCGAGTCTTCGGTCGGCGTCGTGATGGCTTCGTCAAAGGCGTTGGTGTGCAGGCTGTTGCAGTTGTCGTAAATGGCGATCAAGGCT
>JANYHL010000024.1 GCA_025359085.1 Gammaproteobacteria bacterium | reverse complement strand
GCGCGCGCGCTGGCGCAGCACATGGCCCGCCACCAGCCCCAGGTGCACTGGTGGTGCCCGCCATTGCCGCCCTCCCCGCGTGAAGCAATGACCCTGTTGCTGCAGGGCATCTCCGCCTGGCCGCGCGAGTCGATGGCGGTGGTGGGCTCCTCGCTCGGGGGCTTTTATGCCTCCTGGGTTGCAGAGCAAACCGGCTGCCAGGCGGTGCTGCTCAACCCGGCGGTGAACCCGGCGCGCGATCTGGAAAAATACATTGGCGAGCAAACCTGCTGGCAAGAACCCCAAGAGCGCTTTTTTTTCAAACCAGAGTTTGTGCAGGAGTTGCATGACTTGAGTTGCACGACCCTGATGCGACCCGAATGTTATCTGGCCATCATTGCCAAGGGCGACGAGCTGCTGGACTGGCGCGAGTCGCATGCCCGCTATGCGGAGGCCCAGCTCCGCCTGCTTGAAGACAGCGACCACGGCCTCACTGACTTTGACCTGCACCTGCCTGCAGTGATGGCATTTTTGGGGCTGGACTAATCGGCTTCAGCGCGTTTACTGCGGTCTGCGCGTTCACATGGTCCAAATTCTGGGCGGCACGGCTGTTTGATCCCACAACACCTGGCGCCAGACTGCCCAGATTTTTTTGAGCAAATTCATCGCCATCTCGACTTGCGGCGCCAGCACCCGCAGCACCACCACGCGAGGGTTGGGACAGGTCACGCCTGCAACGGATTGGAGCGCGTGCGCGTGCAAAACCTGCCGCGCACTGTCTAGCGCCCTCTCGCGACGGGGGCGCTCCAGGGCGCTGCCCGTCACAAAAAAAATGAAGCCACGCTCCAGCCAGACGCCAGGCAGCTCGATGTGCTGGCAAAAACGCCCGCAGACGAAGGGGAGCTCGGCATGCGGCAACCATTCCAGACGCGCGCCCGCCGTCGTGATGAGCGCCTGCGCGCCAGAGCCAAGCGCCACCTGAATGTCCAGGGTGTCGCCCCCCACCAGTCCGCCCGGGGGGTGAACCAGGACATTGTGGCAAGTGCCCTCGCCTTGCGGGTACAGGCTTTTCAACACCCGCAACGGACCCTCATGGACGTGACGCAGGACGCTGCGTTCTGATTCCAGCGTGTAGTCAAGGGAGAGTGTGGCGTGCCAGGTCATGGCATGATCCTGACTGGCGGCCAGAGGCGGCTAAATCGCAACCAACTGTCGCACGCCGTCGATCTCCATGTTCGGACCCTTGCCACGGGCCAGCACGGTGCCGCGCTCCATCACCACATAGTGGTCGGCCAGCTCCCGGGCAAAGTCGTAATACTGCTCGCCCAGCACAATCGCCATGTCGCCCCTGCTGCTCAGCATGCGGATGACGCGCCCAATGTCCTTGATGATGCTGGGCTGGATGCCCTCGGTCGGCTCGTCCAGAATCAGCAGCTTGGGGCCCGCCGCCAGCGCCCGCGCAATGGCGAGCTGCTGCTGCCCGCCTGACAAATCACCGCCCCGGCGCTGCAACATCTGCTTGATTACCGGGAACAGTTCAAACAGCTCGCGCGGAATCGGTGTGCTGGCACTCTTGTAGGCCAGGCCCATGCGCAGGTTGTCTTGCACCGTGAGCCGGGCAAAAATTTCGCGCCCCTGGGGCACAAAACCAATACCGGCACGGGCACGCTCGTAGGGCGTGGCGTTTTGAATCGGTGTGCCGTGATGACCCTTAGAGCGCACTGGCGCCGTACTTGGTCAGCCGCATAATTAGCGTGACGACCGTGACTTTGGCTCGCGGGAGTCAAGACGGAGACTTTGCGCAATCCCGGTCCGGTCGTCGGAAATCTCACTGCGAACCGACCGTCAGCAGGCACATATGAAAGTCGGCTTCTGGCCCAGACCGGCTACCCCCGATTTCCAGGTGACCGACTCCAAACGCCACACTGCTGTCCGATGCCTTGCAAAAGGCAATGTCGGCAATGGCTCATATCAGACCGTTGAAAGCACTCACCGAACACGCATCGCTGCGTGGTAATAACTGACCAACAAGTCTTCGAGTGACGGCAGTTGATCATTTGATTCGGGCATGACCCTCAACAAAAATAGCGGTCTGCGGCGCTTCTCCAAGGCGGGCATGGCCGCGGTACATGCCTTCCGTATTGAACGGAAAGCTCAGGTGGCCCTGGGCATCAACCGCGATCAAACCACCTCTGCCCCCAAGGGCGGCTAGGGTTTTCATGACCACTTCGTGCGCCGCAACCTCAAGCGTTTGACCCCCATAGGCCATGCGGGCGCAAATGTCATAGGCGACAACGCCACGGATGAACACCTCGCCGGTGCCGGTGCAAGAAATGGCGGCGGTGCGGTTGTCCGCATACGTTCCAGCGCCAATCAGGGGCGAATCACCGACTCGACCGCAACGCTTGTTGGTCATGCCGCCGGTTGATGTTGCCGCGGCCAGGTTGCCATGACGATCAAGCGCAACCGCGCCAACGGTGCCCAGCTTGCTGCTCTCAAGCAGTGGCGCTGCCAACGTGTTTGATGCACGAAACACCAGTGCGGCACCGTCATGATCCATCATGCTTTTGTCAGCCGAGAGGGCGTATTGCAGTTGTGTGCGTCGCGCGTCGGTAGAGAAAAATGCGGGGTCAACCAACTCCAGGCCGCAGGCTTGTGCAAAAGCCTCAGCGCCTGCTGCCACCAACAGCACATGCTCACTGCGCTCCATGACGGCACGGGCGGCACGCAGGGGCCGACGCACCCGACTCACACACGCCACGGCACCGGCGCGCAAGGTCGCTCCGTCCATGATGGCTGCATCGAGTTCATGCGTTCCCTCGTGAGTGAAGACAGCACCGTAGCCAGCGTTAAAAAGCGGGCAGTCTTCCAGCAGATCGACCGCCAGGCTGACCGCATCCAGGGCAGTGCCACCGTCTGCCAGAATTTTCTGAGCCGCACACAAAATGCCATTGAGCGCTTCATGGTAGGCCGCTTCCTGCGCCGTACTGCCTGCACGGCTGCGGCTGATGGTGCCGGCGCCACCATGGATGGCAATGACGGCTTTGGATTCAATCGTCATGATCGATCTTTTCTTTCACCGCCATGAGAACACCTTCGCAACCTTCCTCAATGACATCGAGCACCTGCTCAAAGTCATCCGGCTGGCCATAGAACGGATCGGGCACATCCTGGCTAACCGGCTCGCTGCAATATTGCGTGAAGTAGTGAAGCCGGTCTTGGTACCTGGGCGGACAGCTCAGGCGCAGCATCAGCAGATTGCTTTCTTCCATTGCAAGTATCAGATCAAAGCGTTCAAAGTCCTCCGGCTGCAATAGCCTTGCCCGGAGAGCGGAGAGGTCATAGCCCCGGCGCATCGCGTGTTTCTGGGCATGGAAATCGACCGGTTCTCCGGTGCTGAGGTCATGGGTGGCCGCCGAAGCCACCTGCACCCGATCCGCCAGGCCCTGCTGGATCGCCTTCTGGCGCAAGACTTCCTCCGCCGTTGGACTGCGGCACAGGTTGTCGGTGCAGACAAGGAGTATTGAATACTTGGTCATGGGAAAAAAGGGCGGTTGGGTTGGGGTGGTGGCTGGTCACGATTGTCCGGCAGAATCATTCCCCTGCGTTTTTCGCCACTGGCTAGCGGGTTGCCGGAAGTGCCGCCAGCCCTTTCATCATTTGCTGTGACAATCGCGTCCATGTTTTTACTCTTTGAAGAAGCCGGAAAATTCATGGCCGGTCGGGTGCTGTCTGAGGCAGAGACGTCTGCGCAGGTGGAATTGGACAGCGGCAAGCGGGTCAAGGTGAAAACCGCCAACTTCTTACTCAAATTTGAGAATCCAAAGCCCGCCCAGTTTCTGCAGGACGCGCAGGCGCTGAGCCAGACGATCGAGCTGGAGATGGCCTGGGAGTTCGCCCCCGACGAAGAATTTGGTTTTGCCGAGCTGGCGCGCGACTATTTCAGCGCGCACGCCAGCTTGGGCGAACAAGCCGCCATGCTGGTGCGCCTGTTCGAGGCGCCGCATTACTTTCGCCGCGCCGGCAAGGGGCGTTTTCGCAAGGCATCAGCCGACATCATCGCGCTGGCGCTGGCGGCGATCGAGAAAAAGAAACTGCTCGTGCAGCAAACAGAAGCGTGGGCGGCCGAGCTGAGCCAGGGCATTTGCCCGCAGCCGATCCGTGACCAGCTTTACAAAATCCTGTTCAAGCCCGACAAGAACGCGCCCGAATACAAGGCGGTGGTGGAGGCCTCGCGCGCCACCCATCTGGGACCGCTGGAGCTGCTGATCAAAGCCGGTGCCATTGATTCGCCCTACCAGTTTCACTGGAAGCGCTTTTTGCTGGAGAACTTTCCCAAGGGCACGGGTTTTGCCAAGCTGGAGGCGCCGCAGATCAAGGACGAGTTGCCGCTGTCACCCGCACGCGCGTTCTCGATTGACGACTCGGCCACCACCGAGATTGACGACGCGCTCTCGGTGCAGGGCCTGGGCAGCGGCACTGTGCGGCTGGGCATTCACATTGCGGCACCCGGCCTGGCGTTTCAACCCGGCAGCCCGATTGACCAACTCGGCCGCAACCGCTTGTCCACCGTCTACATGCCGGGCTACAAGATCACCATGCTGCCCGACGAAGTGGTGCAAAACTACACCCTGCTGGCGGGGCGCGATTGCCCGGCAGTGTCACTGTATGTGACGTTGGATGAAAGCACGCTGGACATCAAAAGCACCGAAACGCAACTGGAGCGGGTGCACATCGGCGCCAATCTGCGCCACGACCAGTTGGACGCCATCGTCACCACCGAGTGGCTGGAAAACCCGGAATTTTTACATCAAATCGACCCACAGCCCTTACAGAATAAGCGTGAACAGCTATCATTTTTATACCGACTGGCGAAAGACCTGAAGGCCAAGCGCGAACTGGTGCGCGGCAAACCAGAGAACTTCAACCGGCCCGATTACAACTTCAAGCTGATCGCCGCCGGGCCGCCCCAAGGCGAGCAAGCCCCCTCGGGGGGCAGCGAAGCACACGCAGTGGCGAGCGTGGGGGCGACCTACTTCGGCAATGACGGGGCCGAGCCCACGGGCAGCGAACAGGTTCAGATCAGCACCCGCCAGCGCGGCGCGCCGCTGGACCTGATCGTGTCCGAGGCCATGATCCTCGCCAACAGCACCTGGGGCAACTGGATGGCCGAGCTGGGCGTGCCCGGCATCTACCGCAGCCAGGCCTCAATGCTCCCCGGCGTCAAGGTGCGCATGGGCACGCGCGCCTTGCCGCATGCCGGCCTGGGCGTCAAAAGCTATGCCTGGAGCAGCTCGCCGCTGCGCCGTTACACCGACCTGGTGAACCAGTGGCAAATCATTGCCTGCGCGCGCCACGGCAAAACGGCGGCGCTGGCGGCGCCGTTCAAGCCGAAGGACGCCGACCTGTTTTCGATCATTTCCAGCTTTGACGGCGCCTACTTTGCCTACAACGGCTTTCAGGGCGCGATGGAGCGTTTCTGGACGCTCAAATACGTGCAGCAGCAGGGCATTGTCGAGATTGAAGCCACGCTGTTCAAGGACAACCTGGTGCGCGCCGACCACCTGCCGCTGGTGCTGCCAGTGCTGGGTGCGCAGGGCTTGCCGCGCGGGGCCCGCGTGCGCGTCAAGCTGGGCGCTATTGACGAGGTGTCGCTGGACGTGCATGGCACCGTGGTCGAGCGGCTTGATCTGCCGCTGGAGGCCGAGAGCGAGGCCGACGACGACGACCTCACCGTCGCGGGCCCGATTGCGATTGCGGTTGACATGAGCGAGTCCACCGGCGACAGCCTCGAAAATGACAAAAATCCGGCCCCAGCCGCCGCCGACCACCCTGCCCCGTGAAGCTGTCCTCCTTCAGCTCGCTGCAGTGGGCGCTCGGCGCCTCGATTGCCGTGCATGCCGCGCTGCTGACGGTGCGCTTGGTCGACCCGCAGGCCTTTAATCGCGTGTTTGAAGACACCCCGCTGGATGTCATTCTGGTCAACGCCCACACCCAGGAGCGCCCCGACAAGGCCCGCGCCATTGCCCAGGCCAACATGGCCGGTGGCGGCGACGCCGAGCGCGGCCGCGCCACCAGCCCGCTGCCACCGGCGCTGATCTCTGAACAGGGCGACGACACCGAAGAGCAGGCGCAGCGCCAACTGCAGAACATGCAGGAGCAACAGACGCTGTTGCTGGCCCAGGTCAAAAACCTGCTGGCGGCCCTGCCGCCCGCCGACCCGCGCCAGGCCAGCCCCTCGCCCGAGCGTGCCGAGCGCGAAAAAAAGCGCCGCCAACTGATCAAGCTGCTGGCCGAAATTGAGCGGCGCATCCACCAGGAAAACGCCCGCCCCAAGAAGCGCTACATCAGCCCGGCCACGCGCGAGGCGGTGTACGCCATCTATTACGACCACCTGCGCCGCGCCATCGAGGACAAAGGCACGCAAAACTTCCCCGAACTGGCGGGCAAGAAGCTCTATGGCGAGCTGGTCATGTCGGTCACCGTCAATTTTGACGGGCAGATTTTGACAACCCGGATCGAGCAAAGCTCGGGCAACCGCACCCTGGACCGGCGCGCTGAAGCCATTACCCGCAGTGCGGCGCCATTTGGCCCCTTTTCTCCAGCCATGCAACGCCAGGCCGACCAGATCGTGGTGATCTCGGCCTTCAAGTTCACGCGCGACGAAACGCTGGAAACCCGGCTCACGTCTCAATGAACGCCCGTTAAACCTACTTGCCGCGCAACGATGTCTCTCGATCTTTACTGCGTCATGGGCAACCCGGTGGCCCACAGCCGCTCACCCTGGATTCATGCCCGCTTTGCTGAACTGACCGGCCAGACCCTGCACTACGGCAAACGCCACATTGAACCGGGCAGCTTTGCACGGGCCGTGCAAACCTTCATCGACGAGGGCGGACGCGGCTGCAACATCACCGTCCCGTTCAAATTTGAAGCCGCCGCGCTCGCCACCCACACCAGCGAACGCGCCCGATTGGCGCAAGCGTCCAACATGCTGACGTTCCAGCAGGGTCAGATTCTGGCGGACAACACCGATGGCGCCGGGTTGGTTGTCGACATCCAGCAAGGCGCCGGATTCGACCTGCAAGGCCGGCATTTACTGCTGATCGGCGCGGGCGGCGCTGCCGCGGGGGTGCTGGGGCCGCTGATCCTGGCGCGACCGGCCAGCATCACCGTGGTCAACCGGACCCTGAGCAAGGCGCAAACGCTGGTGGAGCGCCATGCGGCGCTGGCCGCGCTACAAAAAACAGAGCTATTTGCGCACGACCTGCAAGGGCTGGATGGCAGTTTTGATGGGGTCATCAACGCCAGCGCGAGCAGCCTGAGCGGCGCCGACGTGCCGGTATCCGGCAGCACCCTGAAACCCGGTGGCCTGGCCTACGACATGATGTACGGCCCGGCCGCGCAAGGTTTCCTGAGCTGGGCGCGCGCGCACGGCGCGGTGCCGCGTGACGGCCTGGGCATGCTGGTGCAGCAGGCGGCCGAGGCTTTTTTGATCTGGCGCGGCGTGCGCCCACCAGCACAGCAGGTGCTGACCGAATTGCGCGCCCTCATGAATTCGTGACGGCTCTTGATAAAATCAGCGCGTGCTGCAACAACGAACCCTCAAATCCCTGACCCGCGCCATTGGCGTGGGCCTGCACAGCGGCCAGCGCGTCGAAATCACCTTGCGGCCCGCGCCGCCGGATACCGGCATCGTGTTCCGCCGGATTGACCTGCCGCAAGTGGTGGACATTCCGGTGTCGGCCACCGCCGTCTCTGACACCACCATGGCCTCCACCCTTGCCAGTGGCAACGTCAAGGTGCACACGGTCGAGCATTTGATGTCGGCCTGCGCCGGCTTGAGCGTGGACAACCTGTATATCGACATCACGGCCGAAGAAGTGCCGATTCTGGACGGCTCGGCCGCCTCTTTCGTGTTTCTGCTGCAAAGCGCCGGCATTGTCAAACAGAACGCGCCGCGGCGTTTTATCCGGCTGACCCAAACGGTTGAAGTGCGCGTAGGCAGCGGCGCGACTGAAAAATGGGCGCGCCTGGCGCCCTACCATGGCTACCAGCTCAGTTTCGAGATCGACTTTGCCCACCCGGCGGTGGACGCCACCGGCCAGCGCGTGCTGTTTGACATGAGCAGCGGCTCCTACCCCAAAGACATCGCCCGCGCCCGCACCTTTGGCTTCACCAAAGACGTCGAGATGATGCGTGCCAAGGGTCTGGCACTCGGCGGCGGGCTGGACAACGCGATCGTGATGGATGACTACAAAATCCTCAATGCCGAGGGTTTGCGCTACGACGACGAGTTTGCGAAACACAAAATTCTGGACGCCATGGGCGACCTCTATCTGCTAGGCAAACCCTTGCTGGCGAGCTACAGCGCGCGCCGCTCCGGCCACGCGCTGAACAACCTGCTGCTGCGCGAATTGCTCCGGCGCACCGACGCCTGGGAAGTCGTCACCTTTGAAGATGCCGAGCTCGCGCCGCAAGGCTTTGGGCAACTGGCACCGGCCTGGTAAAGGCAGCGGCTCCCACCATGGTGCTGGCACGCACACTCATTTTATTGCTCCTGCTGGGCGCAATCGTGTCGTTTGCGTTCTTTGCATTCACCGGTGAGCAGCGCTACAAACGCTATGGCCTGCTCATTTTGAAATGGGTTTTGATCAGCGGTTTTGCCTTCTTTGCCGTGCTGATCGTGCAGCGGCTGGGGTGACGCTCGGGCGGCCAAGCTGCCCTGGCAAGGCGGCAGTGAGCCACGGCCCGCCAGCGCCCACAGCACTTCAGCGCGTGATCACCACTTTTTGGTACAGACCGCCAAAGTAGGTCTCTTTCTTGACCTGGGTCACGGGAATGTCAGCCGGCAGCCAGTCGGTGATCTCGCCGCGCCACAGGTCCATCGCGAAGGGCTCCAGCGTGGTCAGGATCGGCACCATGATGTAGCGGAAGGGATTGAGCGCCACGGGCCGGTGGTAGTCGACAAAGATCAGCTTGCCGCCCGGCTTGGTCACGCGCAGCGCTTCGGCAATGGTCTTGTGGCGCGCCTCGACCGGTTGCTCATGCAAGAGAAAAAACACGATCACCGTGTCGCGGCTGGCGTTGTCAAACTGCATGTCAGTGGAGTCCTGACGCTGCACCGTGACCTTGCCCGCATCTTTGAGCTTGGCGTGCATATTGGCAATCTGCACCGGCGCCACATCAATCACGTCCAGGTGGCCGTTCGGCCCCAGGCGCTTGACCAAATGCTCGGTAAAGTTGCCATACACACAGGCCACCTGCAACACCTTGGCGTCAATCACGTCGCCCATCTCGGCCAGGGCGGCGTCACGCAGGCGGGCGAAGTTGCCCCACAAAATCAGGTTCACCAGCCACTGGCGTTCAAACACGCGCACCGCATTGGGATGCGTGTAGGCCCACCAATAAGTTTCCTGCAAATATTTGGGCACGGGCACCGCTGCAAATGAAGGCTCTGCCTGGAGCACGGCCAGGGTCGGCTCAACGTCGGCCAAGGTGGTAAATTTTTTGGGTGTCACAAATAGTCAGCCTTAAGCAAAGCCCCGCAAGGGGAAATTCAAGCCCCATTCGAGAATGGAATGGGAGGGAAGCGGTCAGAGGAAGAGGCCTCAGAAATAAAGACAGCAGGTCACGCCTGCCGTTGCCTCAATATATACCAAGTCGTTTAACGGCTGCGCCCGGCCTTGTATTTGCCACTGCCCGCGCCAATGACACCAGCGGCCTGCGCCAGCCGGGCCAAGGCCTTGGCCGCGTGGGCATGGGTGATGGCCAGGCCCAGCGCGTCGGCGGCGTCCGGGCCGGGCAAGCCGGGCAGTGCCAGCAAGCGGCGCACCATCTCCTGCACCTGGCTTTTGTCGGCGCGGCCGTAGCCCACCACCGCCTGTTTCATTTG
Organism: Gammaproteobacteria bacterium; assembly: GCA_025359085.1. GTDB lineage: Bacteria > Pseudomonadota > Gammaproteobacteria > Burkholderiales > Burkholderiaceae_C > Rhodoferax. The sequence continues at coordinate 34,023 of JANYHL010000024.1, read as the reverse complement.
CAGCGCGGTGTACTCAGCCACGGCCAAGTCGCCCGCGACCAGTGCCGTGATGCAGGCGCCACGCGCTTGACCCAACAACAAGGTGGACTGCGGGTTGACGTTGACGAACACGATCTCGACCGAGGCGCAGTCGGGCTGGTAGCGCGCCACCACCTCGCGGATGCCATCAAACAGGACCTTGAGCCGCGCGGGCAACTGGCCTTTGTCCAACTGGGTGGTGCTGATGGTGCCGCTGGCGACGTAGCTCAAGTCTGCGCCCGCCACGTCAATCAGACCAAAGCCGGTGCTGCGCAAGCCGGGGTCAATGCCGAGGATTCTCATTGATTATTACTATTGAATTAGTAGCTATTAGCACTTATCTTCTCGTCGCAGAAAAAGAGCTGGCTCGCAGGGTTTCAAGTCTCAAGGCAATTCAGCGTTGTTCAAGCGGTTGGCAATCACGTTGGCGCGCCCGGCGATGTAGCTGGAGTTGGGCAATTTCTCAAAATACTTGGGGCGCGGCAACATCACGGCCAGGCGCGCGGCTTCATAGGCGCTCAATTTAGACGCCGGTTTGCGAAAGTAGTGCTGCGCGGCGGCCTCGGCGCCGAAGATGCCCTCGCCCCACTCCGCACTGTTGAGGTAAATCTCCAGGATGCGCTGCTTGCTGAGCAAAGTCTCCAGCAACATCGTCAAGACAAACTCCTGACCCTTGCGCAAGAGCGTGCGCTCGCCCGACAAGAACAGATTCTTGGCCAGTTGCTGCGTGATGGTGGAGCCGCCGACAACTTTGGGGGCCCGAACCACGGGCGTGGCTTTGGCCGGCGCAGCCGGACTGCTTTTGGCGGGTGGCAATTTGCTGGCTCTGGCCGCTTGGGCTGCCTGCTGTTTGGCCACTTGCGCCTCGGCCTTGGCATTTCTTTGCCAGGCTTTCTCCAGCGCATCCCAGTCGACCCCGTCGTGGACTGTGAAGCTGTCGTCCTCCGACGCGATCACCGCGCGCTTGAGGTTGTCGGATATCTGCGGGTAGTCGACCCACTGCTGGCGCCAGTGCCAAGCGCCATTGCCCTGCGCCAGGTGCCAGGCCTGCGATCGTTGAAAGGCGGTGGACTGCGGGTCCACCCACCTCATGGCGGCAATGCGAACCACAAAATAAAGCTGCAGCGCCAGCACCGCAGCCGCCGCCAGGCCGAGCCAGCGCAAGGCAGGCCTCATCGCCCGTCCGGGCGCGCCTGCGCTGCCACAGCGTCAGGCCCGATCAATGCCAACATGGCGGGCGCCCGTGAGGCGTCAATCGGCTTGCTTGCGCAAGAAGGCCGGAATCTCGAAGTCGTCCATGCCACCGCTGGCCAGCGCGTCCACCTTGGCCGCGGCCTGGGTACGGTCCGGCGGCCGGCGCCAAACGCTGGGCGTCGCCAGCGCGTTGTAGTCGGGCTGCGCCCGGCCTGCGTTGGACATGCCGTTGGACATCAGCCCGGAGGAGTTGCCACTGGTGCCGGCCGGATTGAACGCCGGCACTTGAAACGGCACGTTGTCGGTGCCGGTGCGCAGCACCTGGAGCGGCGGCGCGGTGCGGCGCACGCCCTGACGCGACAGGCCGGTGGCCACCACGGTGACGCGGATTTCATCGCCCAACTCGTCGTCGTAGGCGGTGCCGTAGATCACATGGGCGTCCGCCGAGGCATAGGCACGAATGGTGTTCATGGCCAGCTTGGACTCGGACAACTTCAAAGACCCTTTGGCCGCGGTGATCAGCACCAACACGCCCTTGGCGCCCGACAGGTCAATGCCTTCGAGCAGCGGGCAGGCCACGGCTTGTTCCGCGGCAATGCGCGCCCGGTCCGGCCCGCTGGCCAGGGCGGTGCCCATCATGGCCTTGCCCGGTTCCTCCATGACGGTGCGCACGTCTTCAAAGTCGACGTTCATCAGGCCGGGGACGTTGATGATTTCGGCAATGCCCCCAACGGCGTTTTTCAGCACATCATTGGCATGGGCAAAAGCCTGGTCTTGCGTCACGTCGTCGCCCAGCACGTCGAGCAGTTTTTCGTTCAGCACCACGATCAGCGAATCGACATTGGCTTCAAGTTCGATCAGGCCGCTGTCGGCATTGGTCATGCGGCGACCGCCTTCAAAGTCAAACGGCTTGGTGACCACGCCGACGGTCAAAATGCCCATTTCGCGGGCCACGCGCGCAATCACGGGCGCCGCCCCGGTGCCGGTGCCGCCGCCCATGCCGGCGGTGATGAACAGCATGTTGGCGCCCTCAATGGCGGCCCGGATGTCGTCGATGGCGGCTTCTGCGGCTTCCCGCGCTTTGTCGGGCTTGCTGCCCGCGCCCAGGCCGGTGGTGCCGAGCTGGATGCATTTGTGCGCATCGCTGCGGCTGAGGGCTTGCGCATCGGTGTTGGCGCAGATGAACTCCACGCCTTGCACGCCGCTGTCAATCATGTGGCCGACCGCGTTGCCGCCGCCGCCGCCGACGCCGATGACCTTGATCTGGGTGCCGAGGTTAAAGGCATGTTCTTCAATCATTTCGATAGGCATTTTTTGCTCCTTGGGTTTCAATTAATTGGAAGTTGCTGAAATTGTTCAAACTCATGGTGGCAGGAGGGGGCGGCTCGGTGGGTCGCCATCGCCATCGCTTTGTTCCGGGGGGGCTGGCCCGGCTCAGCCAAAGTGGGATATTCATGGCTAAAAATTCCCCACAAACCAGTCCTTGACCTGGCCGAATGCGGTTTTCATGGAACCATTTTTTTGTGCCACCTTGAAGCCGCGCAGGCGCGCCATGCGCGCTTCTTCCAGCAGGCCCATGACGGTGGCCGCGCGCGGTTGCGCCACCATATCGGCCAGCGCGCTGGAATACTTGGGAATGCCGCGGCGCACCGGCTTCAAAAAAATGTCTTCGCCCAGCTCGACCATGCCGGGCATGACGCAACTGCCGCCGGTGAGCACGATGCCGCTGGAGAGCATTTCTTCAAAGCCCGACTCGCGCATCACCTGGTGCACCAGCGTGAAGATTTCTTCCACCCGGGGCTCGATGACCCCAGCCAGCGCCTGGCGGCTCAGCATGCGCGGGCCGCGGTCGCCCAGGCCGGGCACTTCAACCTGACTATCGGGGTCGGCCAACAACTGCTTGGCGTAACCGCTCTCGACCTTGATCTCTTCAGCGTCCTTGGTCGGCGTGCGCAGTGCCATCGCAATGTCGCTGGTGATCAGGTCGCCCGCAATCGGGATCACCGCCGTGTGCCGAATGGCGCCGTTGGTGAAAATGGCAATGTCGGTGGTGCCGGCACCAATATCGACCAGCGCCACGCCCAGCTCGCGTTCATCCTCGGTCAGCACCGACAGGCTGCTGGCGAGCGGATTGAGCATCAGCTGTTCGACCTCCAGGCCGCAGCGGCGCACGCATTTGATGATGTTTTCGGCGGCACTCTGGGCCCCGGTCACGATGTGCACCTTGGCCTCCAGCCGGATGCCGCTCATGCCGATCGGCTCCTTGACGTCCTGGCCGTCAATGATGAACTCTTGCGGCTCCACCAGCAGCTGGCGCTGGTCGGTCGAGATGTTGATGGCCTTGGCGGTCTCCACCACGCGCGCCACATCCGCCGCGCTGACTTCACGGTCCTTGATCGCCACCATACCGTGTGAATTGATGCCGCGGATATGGCTGCCGGTGATGCCGGTGTAGACGCGGGTGATCTTGCAGTCGGCCATCAGCTCGGCTTCTTTCAGCGCCTGTTGAATGCTCTGCACCGTGGCATCAATATTGACGACGACGCCACGCTTGAGTCCGTTGCTGGGCGCCACCCCCAGGCCAGCCAGCTTGAGCGCGCCATTGGGCAGCACCTCGGCCACCACCACCATCACTTTGGCGGTGCCGATGTCCAGGCCCACTACCAGATCTTTGTATTCTTTTGCCATAGGTTCCCCTGTTGCTTGTATTGCCGCTAGTTCTTGGGTAAAGCCGCCGCCAGCGTACTGACGCCGCGCAGGCGGATGGCATAGCCGTCCTGATGCCGCAAGTCGGCGCTTTGCAGCGCCTCGGGCTTGCGCCCGTAACGCGAGGTGACCTGGGTCAGCGTTTGCAGGAAACGCTGGGTGCGGGCCAGCACCTCCGGCAGGCCACCACTGCCGAGTTGCAGTTCGGCGCCGGTGTCCAGGCGCGCGCGCCAGCCGCCGTGCGGGGTCAGCTCAAGCTGCTCCAGGCCCAGGTCCATCACCTCGAAGGGCGGCTGCAGCGTCTGGTACATGACCAGCACTTGGGCGGCCTGCCCGTCCGGACCCTGCAGGCGCGGCAGATTGTCCTGCTCGACCTCGCCCAGGTTGGCTTCAAATACTTCGCCAAAATTGTTCAGCAGCCGGGATTCATTCTCCGCCCCCCAATAGGCGATCGCCTGGTGCTCCTGCAACTGCACCCGCAGGCGATTGGGGAAGTCGCGGTGCACCACGGCCCGACGCACCCAGGGCAGCGACTCAAACGCGTGCCGCGCTGCCGTCAGATCCAGCGTCAGGAAAGTGCCGCTCAGGTGCGGCACCACATTGGCGCGCAAGGTCACCGCATTGTGGTGCGTCACCTCGCCCGTCACCGCGATGGACCGAATGGCAAACACCGCATGCCGCGATGCCCACAGCGCCGCTGCGCTGAGCAGCAGCAAGGCCAGCGCCACGAACAAAACGGTCGCCGTCAGGTTCATGAATTTCACATCCAGCGGCGCGGGGACCGGGGCGTTCATGCCTCACCCTCGGACGGCGGGCGGGCCTTGACGCCCCCGGTGACGTCGGCGTGCGCCGCCGGGGCGGCATAGTCCAGGGTGGCATGGTGCAACACCTCCAGGCACAGCGCCGGGTAGCTGACGCCCGCCGCCTTGGCCGCCATCGGCACCAGCGAGTGCGGTGTCATGCCGGGCGAGGTGTTGATTTCCAGCAAAAACGGCGCGCGCGTGCGGGCGTCGATCATCACATCAACGCGGGCCCAGCCACGGCAACCCAGCACCTGGTAAGCCTTGAGCGCCAGTTGCTGAATATGCGTTTCTTCGCCTGCCGGCAAGTGGGCTGGCACCAGGTATTGCGTGGTGTCGGTGAAATACTTGGCCTGGTAGTCGTAGTTGCCGTCCGGCGCCACGATGCGGATCACCGGCAGCGCATAGGCGCCAGCCCCCGACCCGAGGATGGGAATGGTCACCTCGTCGCCACTGATGAACTGTTCACACAGCACCATGGCGTCATGGCGGGCGGCCAGGGCATAGGCCGCGCCACACTGCGCTGCTTGCGTGACTTTGGTCAGGCCGATGGTGGAGCCTTCGCGGTCGGGTTTCACAATCATCGGACGGCCCAGCGTCGCCAGCGCCTGCTCGGTGGCCGCCGTACTGTCCACCTGCTGCCACTCGGGCGTGGGCAAGCCCTCGCTGCGCCAGATGCGCTTGGTCATGACCTTGTCGATGCCGATGCTGGAGGCCATCACGCCGGAACCGGTGTACGGGATGCCCAGCAGCTCGAGCGCGCCCTGCACCGTGCCGTCTTCGCCAAAGCGGCCATGCAAGGCAATGAAGCAACGCGCAAAACCCTCAACCTTGAGTTCGGACAGATCGCGCTCGGCCGGGTCAAACGCATGGGCATCGACGCCTTGCGACAGCAGCGCCTGCAGCACGCCCTGACCCGACATCAGCGACACCTCGCGTTCAGCCGAGGCGCCGCCCATCAGCACCGCCACCTTGCCCAGGGTGGTGTGGTGGCGGGGCTGACTCGCGCTCACGGCCGACGCCGCCCGAGCCACCCCATCGTCACCCGATTCATTGATATCAATTTGACTCATAGCCCCCGTCCCTGCTGCGCTAACAGCTCTGAAATTCGTAGCAACTCAAGCACCTTGGTCGGCACGCCGCCGATCGAACCGGCGCCCATGCACAGCAGCACATCACCGTCTTTGGCGTTGTCCACAATGGCCTGCGCCATGTCGGCGATGTCATCCACAAACACCGGCTCGATGCGGCCCGCCACGCGCAACGCACGCGCCAGACTGCGGCCATCGGCCGCCACAATCGGCGCTTCACCCGCGCCGTAAACCTCGGCCAGCAAGACCGCGTCGGCTTGCGCAATGACCTTGATGAAATCTTCAAAGCAATCGCGCGTGCGGGTAAAGCGATGCGGCTGGAACGCCAGCACCAGACGCCGCCCCGGAAAGGCGCCGCGCGCTGCGGCCAGCGTGGCCGCCATCTCGACCGGGTGATGACCGTAGTCGTCAATCAGCGTGAACGCACCGCCGTCCTGGCTGCTCACCTCGCCATAACGCTGAAAGCGCCGCCCGACCCCCTTGAAACCCGCCAGCGCTTTTTGCACTGCAACATCTTCAATGTTGAGTTCGACCGCCACGGCAATCGCCGACAAGGCATTGAGCACGTTGTGCCGCCCGGGCAGGTTCAGCACCACATCCATATCTGGCAGTACCACGCCGTTGCGCCGCTGCACCGTGAAGTGCATTTGCCCGTCCACTGCGCGCACATCAATTGCGCGCACTTCGGCCCCTTCGTCAAAGCCGTAGCTGGTGATCGGGCAGGTGACTTGCGGCACGATGTCACGCACGGCGGGGTCATCGGTGCACAAAATGGCGTTGCCATAAAAGGGCATGCGGTGAAGGAAATCGACAAACGCCTGCTTCAGGCGGCCAAAGTCATGACCGTAGGTTTCCATGTGGTCGGCGTCGATGTTGGTCACCACCGCCATCACCGGCGACAGTTTCAGGAAGGAGGCGTCGGACTCATCGGCCTCGACCACGATGTACTCGCCCTTGCCCAGGCGCGCATTGACACCTGCGCTGTTGAGGCGTCCGCCAATGACAAAGGTCGGGTCGAGCCCGGCCTCGGCCAGCACGCTGGCGACCAGGCTGGTGGTGGTGGTCTTGCCGTGGGTGCCGGCAATGGCAATGCCGGTTTTCAGGCGCATCAGCTCGGCCAGCATCGAGGCGCGCGGCACCACCGGAATGTGTTTCTCGCGCGCGCTCAGCACTTCGGGGTTGTCGGCCTGCACGGCGGTGGAAGTGACCACGGCGTCGGCGCCCGCCACATGGACCGCCTCGTGGCCGACATAGGTCTGGATGCCCAGGCTGGCCAAGCGCTGCAAGGTGGCGCTGTCGGCCAGGTCCGAGCCGGAGATGGTGTAGCCCAGATTGAGCAAAATCTCCGCAATGCCGGACATGCCGACGCCGCCGACACCGACAAAGTGGATGTGTTTGATGGCGTGTTTCATGCGGTCAGTTCCTTCATCACAGTCTGAGGGAATTGGCCAATTTTTTTGGTAATTTTGACCGTTAACCCGCGTGTTATATGACTTGTATGCTCTTGTTTTTGTAGTATTTTTTGGACGCAGGGGTTGTCGGCGTTTGAATTGCCAAAACGGTTACTTGCGGCGTTCTTGTTTTTTATGCGTTGTATTCCCCCCCTCTCCCCAACCCTCTCCACCCCCGCCGGGGCGGAAAGGGAGCCAACAGCCACATTTGGCCGCGTCTTTAAAGCTGGGAAAAAGGTGCGCAGGAGCGCGTTGCCATCAAACTGGGGGCGGGGGTTTTCGATTTGCTGCAAGCAGCTTGAGGTCAGTCGGCGCTCCGCAAAAACCAACTTGAGCGCCTCGTGGCTGCGTTGCGGCCACTTTGAGGCAAGCACACTCTCGATCACCAGATTTCCCACCTTCACTGACGCGGCCACATGAAGCTCCCCTCTTTGGGTTATTGGGGTCAGACACCAATTTCGCTGCGGCGCGTAGCGCCGCACCCTTTGGGCGAGCCGTCGGCTCGGCGAATTTGGGCTCTGACCCCAAAAACCCGGGTTGGGGGAGTGAGTGGGGGAAAAATAGCAAGAAACAAATCCTGCCCCGTCAACCACAGAAAATTCAAACAAGCCAGGAACCCCATAGGCTCCAGCGACCGCTGACTCAGACACAGCAAGAGTGGGTCTAGAAGAAAAATTATTCATCGCAGCAACTCCTCGCAAGCCGCGACGATCTTCTCGGTGGCATCAATTTTTTGAAGCTTTTTCGCCGCTAGCCCCCGTTCCATAAGCACACCACGCTCTATTTTTAATAGCATATCGGCCAGCCATTCAGGGCTCAGTGCTGACTGGGGCTGCAGCCAGCCCGCGCCCTGATCGACCAGAAAGCGGGCGTTGCTGGTTTGGTGGTCGTCCACCGCAAACGGAAACGGCACAAACAGGGCGGCCGCACCGACTGCGGCGATCTCGGTGACGGTGCTGGCGCCGGCGCGGCACAGCACCAGATCGGCATCACGCATGGCTTGCGCGGTGTCGTCAATGAACGGCGTCAGCTCGGCCTGCACCTCGGCGGCCGCGTAGTTGGCGCGCAAGGCGTCAAGCTGTCTGGCACCGCTTTGATGGGTCACCAGCGGGCGCCCCTGCGCTGGCAGCAGCGCCAGCGCGCGCGGCACGATCTCGTTCAAGGCTTTTGCACCCAGGCTGCCGCCGAGCACCAGCAATTTGAGCGGCCCCGTGCGAGCGGCAAAACGGGTGGCCGGATCAGTCACCTGCAGGAACGCGGCGCGCAACGGGTTGCCGACCCACTGCCCGTTCGGCAAAACAGCCGGAAACGCGGTAAACACCCGGGTCGCCAACCGGGCCAGCACCTTGTTGGCCATGCCGGCGACTGAGTTTTGCTCGTGCAGGATCAGTGCTTTGCCCAGCAGCACGCTCATCAACCCGGCGGGCAAGGTGATGTAGCCGCCCAGGCCCAGCACCACGTCCGGCTGGACGCGGCGCAACAACACCACGCTTTGCCAGCAGGCGCGCAACAGTCGCCACGGCAGCCGCACCAACGTGCCCAGGCCTTTGCCGCGCACACCGGAGAAATCAATTGACTCAAAGGCGAAGCCCTGCGCCGGCACCAACTCGCTTTCCATGCTGGGCTGACTCGCGGTGCCGACGCCGCCGAGCCAGTGCACCCGCCAGCCGCGCTCGCGCAAGGCCTGCGCCAGTGCCAGACCAGGGAAAATATGGCCGCCCGTACCGCCCGCCATGACCAAAGCCACCCCCACGCTTGTCACTTCGTGTACTGCGCTGCCCCCCGAGGGGGCTGGCCTTGCTTGGGGCGGCCCGGCGCGGCGTCCAGCCACCCCCACGCTTGTCACTTCGTGTACTGCGCTGCCCCCCGAGGGGGCCATGCCTTGCTTGGGGCGGCTCGGCGCGGCGGCAGTCGCAAGATGGTCGGTCATACCCTGCCCCCGTGCATCAATTGGCGATTTTCGTGATCCACGCGCAGCACCACGGCCACCGCCACCAGATTGACCAGAATGGCCGAACCGCCATAGCTCATCAGCGGCAGCGTCAGGCCCTTGGTGGGCAACGCACCCAGGTTGACGCCCATGTTGATGAAGGCCTGAAAGCCTACCCAGATCCCCACGCCCTGCGCCACCAGGCCGGCAAACACCCGGTCCAACGCAATGGCCTGACGCCCGATGTGCATCATGCGTCGGGTCAACCACAGGAACAGGCCGATGGCACACACCACACCGACCAGGCCAAACTCTTCACCAATCACGGCCAGCAGAAAATCGGTGTGGGCTTCAGGCAGCCAGTGCAGTTTTTCAACACTGCCGCCCAAACCGACGCCAAAAATCTCACCCCGACCAATGGCGATCAGTGAATGAGTCAGTTGGTAGCCCTTGGCCAGCGCATTTTTCTCGCTCCACGGATCCAGGTAGGCAAAAATGCGCTCCCGCCGCCATTCGCTGGCGGCGATCATCAGCACAAAGGCCACCAGCAACACGGTGGCAATCAGAAAGAACATGCGGGCATTGACGCCGCCGAGAAACAAAATGCCCATCGCAATCATGGCAATCACCATGAAGGCCCCCATGTCCGGCTCGGCCAACAGCAGCACGCCCACCACCGCCACCGCCGCGCCCATCGGCAACACGGCACGGAAGAAGCGCTCCTTGACGTCCATCTTGCGCACCATGTAATCGGCCGCGTACAGCAGCACGGTGAACTTGGCCAGTTCGGACGGCTGAAAGCTCAAGGGCCCGAGCGAGATCCAGCGCCGGGCTCCGTAGACCACTTTCCCGACATGCGGAATCAGCACCAGGCCCAGCAGGATCAGCGACAGCACGAACAGCCAGCGCGCCGACTTCTCCCACGTCGCCAGCGACACCTGAAACGCCAGCAAGGCGCCGACAAAGGAAATCACCAGCCACATCGCGTGGCGGACCAGAAAATAGCTATGGGTGTAGCGGGCAAAGCGCGGGTTTTCCGGCATTGCAATCGAGGCGGAATAAACCATCACCAGACCCCAGGCCAGCAGCGCCACCGTGACCCAGACCAGCGCCTGGTCAAAGCCCAGCACGGGGGTCGGCACACTGCCGGTGGCGGCACGGCGCGTGGCGCCCAGGCGCACCGGCAATGCTTCGCCCAGCGGCGCGGCCAGCGCGTGAAACCATTTTTTCATGGCGCGCCACCTTCCCACGCCACCCCGGCGGCGCCGGCCAGTTCGGCGACCGCGGCCGCGAACACCTGGGCCCGGTGCTCGTAGTTGTCAAACATGTCAAAGCTGGCACAGGCCGGCGACAGCAGCACCGCGTCGCCGGCGTGCGCCTGGGCATGGGCCAGGGCGACGGCCTGCCCCATCGACGCGGCCGCCAGCAGCGGGACCTGCGTGGTTTCCAGCGCAGCGCGCAGCAGCGGCGCGTCGCGCCCGATCAGCACCACCGCGCGGGCGTAACGCGACACCGGGTCGGCCAGCGGCGCGAAGTCTTGCCCCTTGCCCTCGCCACCCAGGATGACGATCAGCTTGCGCTCAGACCCCAGGCCGCTGAGCGCCGCCACCGTCGCGCCCACGTTGGTGCCTTTGCTGTCGTCAAAAAATTCCACTTCATTGAAGATGCCAATCGGTGCCACCCGGTGCGGCTCACCCCGGTAGTCGCGCAGACCATACAGCATCGGGCCCAAGGCACAACCAGCCGCTTGAGCCAGTGCCAGCGCCGCCAGCGCGTTGACCGCGTTATGGCGACCGCGAATGCGCAGGGCATCCGCCGGCATCAAACGCTGCAGGTGCAATTCGGGCGTTTCACCCTTGCGATTTTTTAGCGTGGCATCGGCCTCCAGCGCACGCACCAGCCACAGCATGCCGTTGACCTGCTCCAGCCCGAAGTCACCGGGACGCTGCGGCAGGTCGCCGCCGAAGGTGATATGGGCGCGCAGCTGGGGCCGCTGCAGCTTGACCCGCAGCGGCTCCGGCAGCAACGCCATCACCCGGGGGTCTTCCCGATTCAAGATCATCAGGCCGCTGGCGCCAAAGATGTTGGCTTTGGCGGCGGTGTAAGCCGCCATGCTGCCGTGCCAGTCCAGATGATCCTGCGTGATGTTGAGCACGGCGGCGGCGCTCGGCTCGAAACCCGTTTCACCCGCCAGCTGAAAGCTCGACAGCTCGATCACCCAGACCTCGGGCAGCGTGCCGCTCGCCAGGTGCGCGCTCAGCGTGTCGAGCAAAGTCGGCCCGATATTGCCCGCCACCGCCACCGTTTTACCCGCGCGCGCCACCAGTTGGCCGGCCAGCGCGGTGACGGTGGTCTTACCGTTGGTGCCGGTGATGGCCAGCACCTGGGGCGCGTAGCCTTGCGTCGCCTTTAAATCGCTCAGTGCTTGAGAAAATAAGCTTAATTCACCTCTAGCCCTTATACCTGCTGCTTGAGTTGCTTCTATAACAGTAGCAACATCGAGCGGTGACAAACCCGGGCTTTGGAACACCGCACGCAGCGGCGTGCCGGTCACCAGCGCGCCCGCAAAGGCACCGCCGACGAAGCGAGCCGCGGGCACCTCGCGCTGCAAGGCAGCCAGTTGCGGCGGCGCGCGGCGCGTGTCGGCCACCGTCACCTGCGCACCACAGCGCGCGCACCAGCGCGCCATGGCCAGACCCGAGGCGCCCAGGCCCAGAATCAGCACATGTTGATCTTGCAGGTCGTTCATGGTTACCTGAGCTTCATGGTGGACAGGCCCACTAGGCACAAGAGCATGGTGATGATCCAGAAGCGCACCACGACCTGCGTTTCTTTCCAGCCGCTTTTCTCGAAGTGATGGTGCAAGGGCGCCATCTTTAACAGGCGTCGGCCTTGGCCATAGCGCTTCTTGGTGAACTTGAACCAGCTCACCTGCAATATGACCGACAGCGCCTCCACCACAAAAATGCCGCCCATGATGGCCAGCACAATTTCCTGGCGCACGATCACCGCCACCGTGCCCAACGCCGCCCCCAGCGCCAAGGCGCCGACGTCGCCCATGAACACTTGCGCCGGATGGGTGTTGAACCACAAAAAGGCCAGCCCGGCGCCCGACATCGCGGAACAGAAAATCAGCAATTCGCCAGCGCCTGGAATGTGGGGGAAAAACAGGTATTTGGAATAGACCGCACTGCCCGTGACATAGGCAAACAGGCCCAGACAGCCGCCCACCAGCACCACCGGCATGATGGCCAGACCGTCCAGACCATCGGTCAGGTTCACCGCGTTGCTGGAGCCCACAATCACCAGGTAGGTCAGGACGACAAAACCGAACACGCCCAGCGGGTAGCTGACCGACTTGAAAAACGGCAGCAGCAGCCCGGCCTTGGGCGGCAAGTCCAGATCAAAGCCCGACTGCACCCAGCTGAAAAACAGCTCCAGCACGCGCAGATTGGAGTTCTCAGAAATGCTGAACACCAGGTACAGCGCGGCCAGCAGGCCGATGAACGATTGCCAAAAATACTTCTCGTGTGAGCGCATGCCCTCCGGGTCTTTGTTGACCACCTTGCGCCAGTCATCGACCCAGCCGATCGCACCGAATCCGAGCGTGACGAGCAGCACAATCCAGACGAAGCGGTTGCTCAGATCAACCCATAACAGCGTGGCAACGGTAATGCACAGCAAAATCAGAACCCCGCCCATGGTGGGCGTGCCGCTCTTGCTCAGGTGCGAGTCCATGCCGTAGCCGCGAATCGGCTGACCGATCTTGAGCTCGCTGAGTCGGCGAATGACAAACGGCCCCGCCGCCAGCCCCATCAACAGCGCCGTCAAGGCCGCCATGACGGCGCGAAAGGTCAGGTACTGAAACACCCGCAGAAACCCGAATTCAGGCGATAGCGTCTGCAACCACTGGGCGAGGCTAGGCAGCATGGTCGGCCTCCGGGTCGGGTTGGGTCTGCTGCAGGATGGCCTCCAGCACCCGTTCCATCTTCATGAAGCGTGAGCCTTTGACCAGCACGCTGGCAACGCGCGGCAGCTCGGCCAGCACCGCCGCTTGCAGCGATTGGCAATCGGAAAAATGACGGCCGGTGCCAAAACTGGTGGCGGCCGCGGCCGATAACTCGCCCAGGGTGAACAAAGACTCAATGCCCAGCGCGCGGGCCTGTTGGCCGGCCTCGGCATGAAACTGCGGCCCCTGCGCACCCACCTCACCCATATCGCCCAGCACCAGCAGGCGCGGCGCCGGCAGGCTGGCCAGCACTTCGACGGCGGCGCGCACCGAGTCCGGATTGGCGTTGTAGCTGTCGTCCACCAGCGTGATCTGGCGCGCACCGTGCCGGACCAACCGAGCGCGCGAGCGACCCTGGACCGGCTCGAAGGCGCTCAGGCCTCGGGCAATTTGCGCCAACGGCACGCCGGCGGCCAGGCTACAAGCCACCGCCGCCAATGAGTTCTTGACGTTGTGCCGGCCCGCAATGTGCAAGGCGTACTGCACCGGACCGGCCGGCGTGCTGGCCGTGACCTGCCAGGCGGCGCCCAGCCAGTCGGCTTGCACGCAGCGCACCTCGGCCGCGCCGTTGGCATCGTCCGCGCCGCCAAAGCGCAATACCCGCCGCCGCCCGGCCTTAGCCGCCCACAGCGCACTGTACAAATCGTCCGCCGGGAACACCGCCACGCCGTGCTGCGGCAGCGCGTCAATGACCGCGCCGTTTTCCTGCGCCACCCGCTCAACGGTGGCCATGAATTCGAGGTGTTCGCGCTGCGCGTTGTTGACCAGCGCCACGGTGGGTTGGGCGATGGCAGCCAGTGTCGCAATTTCACCGGGATGGTTCATGCCCAGCTCGACCACCGCGATGTCATGCTGGGGCGCCAAGCGCAGCACCGTGAGCGGCACGCCGATGTCGTTGTTCAAATTGCCTTGCGTGGCCAGACTGGCCTGCGGCTTGCAGGCGCGCAGGATGGCGGCGATCATCTGCGTCACCGTGGTCTTGCCGTTGCTGCCCGTGACGGCGATCAAGGGCAGCGTGAATTGGGCGCGCCAGTGGGTGGCCAGTTGCGCCAGCGCCAATTTGGTGTCGGGCACCAGCAAGCCGGGCAAACCGACAGCGCGCAATTGGGCCGCCACATCGCCGAGCGCGCTGGCCTGGCAAACCGCCGCCACCGCGCCTTGCGCCTTGGCCTGCGCCAGAAAATCATGGGCATCAAAACGCGCACCGCGCAAGGCGACGAACAGGTCGCCTGGGGCCAAAGTGCGGGTGTCGGTGTGCACGCGCTCGATCAGAACGTCGGCGCCGTCTGTACCGCTCGCATTGACCAGACGTGCGTTGCCGAGCCAGGAGGCGGCCTGCTGCAAGCTCATCATCATGTGAGCTCCCGATTCGCTGCGACGCGTTGCGCTTTTGCCATTATGTTTTTTGGCTTTCTAGCCTCTAGCCAGCGTGCTACAAAGATAGTTTGCTCTTGTTTTTGAAGTATTTCCCGGACGCAAAGGGGCTTGTCGGTTGAACGTCCAAGCCGGTTATCTGCAGCGTTCTTATTTTTTAGGCGTTGTATTCCCCCCCTCACCCCAACCCTCTCCACCCCCGCCGGGGCGGAAAGGGAGCTAACAGCCCCATTTGGCCGCGTCTTTAAAGCTGGGAAAAAGGTGCGAAGAGGCGCGCTGCCATCAAACTGGAGGCGCGGTTTTTCGATTTGCTGCAGGCAGGTTGAGGCCAATTGGCGTTGGGGCAGCGTTTGCCCTGATTGGGCGACTGGTGGGCGGCTGCCCGAAAAATCCAGGGCAGGCGAGCTGATGCGACGTCGAATTTGGCTACAGCGACTGGTCGCTGTGTTGCATTCACTTTGAGGCCAGCATGCCGTCAAGCGCAAAGTTCCCGCCTTCAAAAACGCGGCCACATGAAGCCCCCCTCTTTCGCCCGGCGGGGCGAGAGAGGGGTTGGGGGAGTGAGTGGGGGAAAAATGGCAAGAAACAACCCCTGACCCGACGACCGCAACGCCTTCAAAGAACCCATGGACTCCGGCAAGCAAGGGCAAAGTCGCCGAGTCTGGAGCACAGCAATGAATCTTCGCGCTCATCCCTGCTCTCCCGGCTCGGCGGCCGACCCAACAGCAGGCGCAATCCACTGGCCCAGCGCACGGCGCACCTGCTCGGCGTCCAGGAACGGCAGGCGTCGCCCCGCCACTTCCTGATAATCCTCATGGCCCTTGCCGGCGATCAGCAGCACATCCTCGGGCGCCGCTTGCGCAAACGCCTGCGCGATGGCCAGCGCCCGGTCCGGCTCGATCATCAGCGCGGGGTAACCCGCCAGACCGAGCAAAATCTGGCTGATGATGGCATCGGGCTTTTCACTGCGCGGGTTGTCGCTGGTCACCACCACGCAGTCGGCATGGCTGGCGGCAATCGCACCCATCAGGGGTCGCTTGGCGGTGTCGCGGTCACCGCCACATCCAAAAACACACCACAACCGCCCCCCCCGCTGATCCGCCAAGGGGCGCAGCGCCAACAGTGCTTTGGCCAGGGCGTCGGGCGTGTGGGCATAGTCCACGGCGGCCAGCGGCTGGCCCGGGGCACCGCAACATTCCATGCGGCCAGGCACCGGGGTCAAGTCAGCACAGGACGCCACGGCCGTCGCCAGCGGCACGCCCAGGCAACGCATGGCGGCGATCACACCCAACAGGTTGGCGACGTTGTAGCTCCCGATCAGTCGGGTCTGCAGCACATGGCGCAGGCCCGCCGTGGCGGCGTCGTTCGCGCCGCCGGGCCCGTGCTCCAGCAGCGTGAAGCGCAAACCCGCTGCGTCATGGCAGATATCGCAGGCCTGCAGTCGGGCGGCGGTGCGGCATGACACCGTCCAGACCTGGGCCAGCTTGCCACGCAACGCTTGCTCCAGTTCAACGCCTTGTGGGTCGTCGATATTGATGACCGCCGATTGCAGTCCCGGCCACTGAAACAAGCTGGCCTTGGCCTGCCAATAGGCCGCCAGCGTGCCGTGGTAGTCCAGATGATCTTGCGTGAAGTTGGTAAAAATGGCGGTCCGAATGCGGGTGCCGTTCAGCCGCTGCTCTTGCAGACCAATGGACGATGCCTCCAGCACGCAGGCTTTGAAACCGCGCTCGACAAAGCGCCGCAAGGCCTGCTGCAGCCGCACCGGATCCGGCGTGGTCAGGCCGGTCGGGACCAGGCCGGCAAGGGCATCACCACCCTGCGCGGCGCCCGGCAGCGGTGGTATTCCTATGCCCAAAGTACCCACTAACCCGCATGGAATGGGTGTTGCAAGCTTTAAATTTGATAGCGCTTGGGCCAGCCACCAGGCGGTAGAGGTCTTGCCGTTGGTGCCGGTCACCGCCAGCACGTCCAATTGTTGCGAGGGCTGATCGAAATAAGCGGCGGCAATCAGGCCGCTGGCCGCTTTGAGGCCGGGGTAAGCGGCGACCTGCTCGCTGTGGAAGGCATAAGCCTCGGCGCCCACGCGCTCGACCAGACAGGCGCCAGCGCCGCGGGCCAAGGCACTCGCCACAAACCGGCGTGCATCCGCCGCCGCGCCCGGCCAGGCGATGAAGCCGTCGCCGGGCTGCAGCTGGCGGCTGTCGGTTTGCAGTGTGCCGGTGACGCGGCTGCGCAACCAGTGGGCGGCGTCTTGCGGGGTGTGCCATTCAAGCATCAGAAACTCTCCTGTTCCGCTTGCGCCACGATCTGGGGTTTGACGCTCATGTCGGGCGCAATACCCAGCATTTTCAGGGTCTGCTGCACCGTTTCACTGAACACCGGCGCCGCCACGTCACCCCCAAAGTATTTGCCGTTGCTGGGCTCGTCAATCATGACCGCCACCACAATGCGGGGTTGGTCAATCGGTGCCACCCCGACAAAAACGCCCCGGTATTTTTTACTGGCATAGCCACGGCCTTCCTGCTTGTAGGCGGTGCCGGTCTTGCCGCCCACCGAGTAGCCCATGGTCTGCGCCTTGGGCGCGGTGCCGCCCGGACCGGTGACCATCTGCAGCATGTGGCGCACCGCCGCCGCATTCATTTCGCTGATCACCTGGACGCCGGTCGCCGGTGCGTTCGACTTGAGCATGGTCACGGGCACCAGGTCCCCAGCGCGTGCAAACACGCTGTAGGCATGCGCCAATTGAAACAGGCTGATGGACAGGCCGTAGCCGTAACTCATGGTGGCCTGCTCGATCGGCCGCCAGCTCTTGTAGGCGCGCAGGCGGCCGCTCACGGCGCCCGGGAAAGGCAGTTGCGGTTTCTGACCAAAACCGACCTGACTGAACATGTTCCACATTTCGCGCGGCTGCATCTGCATCGCCAGCTTGACCGTGCCGACGTTGCTGGACTTCTGGATCACCTCGCTGACGGTGAGCACGCCGTGCGGATGGGAGTCGCTGATGGTGGCGCTGCCAATCATGATCCGCCCCGGTGCGGTTTGAATCGGCGTCTCAGGTTTGACCAGGCCTTTTTCCAGTGCCAGCGCGATCACAAACGGCTTCATGGTCGAGCCCGGCTCGAACGAGTCCGTGAGGGCCCGGTTGCGCAACTGCTCGCCGTTCAGGTTCAGCCGCTTGCCGGGCGAATAACTGGGGAAATTGGCCAAGGCCAGCACTTCACCGCTGACAATGTCCAACACCACCACACTGCCCGCGCGCGCCTTGTACAAGAGCACCGCATCGCGCAGTTTCTGGTAGGCAAAGAACTGGATCTTGCTGTCAATGCTGAGCTGCAGATCACGGCCGTCCACCGGTTCAATCTGCTCGCCGACCGCCTCCACCACGCGGCCCAGCCGGTCCTTGATGACGCGGCGCGACCCGGCATGACCGGCCAGGTCTTTGTTGAAAGCCAGCTCAATGCCCTCCTGGCCCTTGTCTTCCACGTTGGTAAAGCCCACCACATGCGCCGCAGCCTCGCCTTCGGGGTACTGGCGCTTGTATTCCTTGCGTTGGTAAATGCCTTTGAGGCCCAACGCCGTGATCTGCTTGGCCACACCATCGTCCACCTGGCGTTTGAGCCAGACAAAGGTCTTGTCTTCGTCCGCCAATCGCTTGTCGAGCTCAGTCATGGGCATCTCAAGCAGTTTGGCCAACTGGCGCAAGCGAACCGGGTCGCGTTCCACGTCTTCGGGAATCGCCCAGATACTGGGTGCCGGAATGCTGGACGCCAGGATCAAGCCGTTGCGGTCCAGAATGCGGCCCCGGTTGGCGGGCAGCGCCAGCGTGCGCCCAAAACGCACTTGGCCCTGTTTCTGGAAAAAATCATTGGCCACCACTTGGATATAGGCGGCGCGGGCGATCAGGCCGGCCGATCCCAGCGCGACGGCCGCCACTATGAACTTGCTGCGCCAAAGCGGCGTGCGGCTCGCCAGCAATGGACTTGAGGTGTAGGCAATGCTGCGGCTCATGGGAGGCGTGCGCCAGTGGCCGAGCCAACACGGCCCGTCGCGGATTCACCAGGCGCCAAAACGCCGGTTGAGACGACGTTGCCCTCGGTGACGTAATGCGTGATGGCAGGGGTGGCGGTGCGCATCTGCAATTTTTCTCGCGCCAGGCGCTCCACCCGGGAAGGGGTGGCCTGCGCCCGCTTCTCCACTTGCAGCCGCTCGTTATCAGCCTCCAGGCGACGTGCTTCGGCATGGGCCTGGTCCAGCGCAGAAAAAAGTCGGCGCGACTCGTACTGCACATTCACCAGGTACAGGGCACTGGCCAGCACGGCCAGCAACAGGACCAGGTTGAGCCGGGTCATGCTGGCGTCCTCTGCGCCACGCGCATGATCGCGCTGCGCGAACGCGGGTTGGCGCTGACCTCGGCCGCGCTGGGCTTGCAGCGCGACAGCGCCTTGAGCAGCATCACCTTGGGCGGCGCAAAAGGAGCGCGCCGGTCATAGACCTCGCGTGAATGCTGGGCGATGAATTGTTTGACGATGCGGTCTTCCAGGGAATGAAAGCTGATCACGACCAAGCGCCCCCCCGGGGCCAACACCTGCAGGCTGGCCGCTAACGCCTGTTGCAGCTCTTCCAGCTCGGCGTTGATAAAAATCCGAAAAGCCTGAAAGGTGCGCGTGGCGGGGTTCTGGCCCGGCTCACGGGTTTTGACCGTGTCAGCCACGAGCTGGGCCAGCTCGGTGGTGCTTGAAATGGGGCCGCGCTCCTGTCGGCGAGCAACAATCGCCTTTGCAATGGGCCCAGCAAACCGTTCTTCACCGTAGTCACGTATCACCTCCGCTATTTTGTCGGCCTCGGCATTGGCCAGCCATTGCGCCACACTGATGCCGCGTGTCGTGTCCATGCGCATGTCCAAGGGCCCCTCGAACCGAAAGCTGAAACCCCGCGCCGGATTGTCAATTTGCGGTGAACTGATGCCCAGGTCAAGCAATACACCGGCCACACTCGCCGGAGGCAACTCGTCCAGATGACTAAACCCCTGGTGCCGAATGGAGAATCGGGGATCATGGATGTGAACCGCCTCGGCCAGGGCATCGGGATCTTTGTCAAAGGCGATCAACCGGTCGGCCGCAGTCAGCCGGGTGAGAAGGAGACGACTGTGACCACCGCGGCCAAAAGTGGCATCCACATAAACTTGCGCGCTCCTGTCAGACGCATCAGCCGTGGCGTCCGACGTGCCCAACAGCGCTTCCACCGCTTCGTTCAACAACACGGTGGTGTGTATCAAGGAGGTTTGCACCGGGCGCCTTCAGAAAGAAAAATCTTTGAAAACGTCAGGCATGTCGCCCTGCATCGCCTTGGACTCTGCGGCGGTATAGGTCGCCTGGTCCCACAACTCAAAATAACTGCCCATCCCCAGCAACACCGCCTCTTTAGAAATGCCAGCGGCGGCCCGCAGCTCGGGCGCCACCAGCACGCGACCGGTGCCGTCGAGCTCGACGTCCATGGCGTTGCCCAGGAAGATGCGTCTCCACCACTGCGCATCCATGGGCAGCGCAGCGATGCGCTCACGGAACTTTTCCCATTCGGGACGCGGAAACAACATCAGACAACCGTGCGGATGCTTGGTGATGGTGAGTTGCCCCGACGCGGTGGCGCTCAGTACGTCACGATGCCGGGTCGGCACCGACAGCCGACCTTTAGCATCCAGACTTAAAGACGAAGCCCCTTGGAACACGACAGCACACTCTCTTTTGATGATTTGGCAAAAAAATGAAAATGCAAAGGCACTTTTCACCACTTAATTGCACATTTTTGCACTGTATCAGCAAAAGAGAGTTGCACCAACCGGATTTAAAATAAATATTTCCAATGAAATCAAGGGCTTAGAGACGAATTTGGATGCAATGAAGCTCAAAAAACGTTCTAAATTAAGGACTTAGGTCGTCTAATCAATGTGATGCTTGAAGACAAGCCTGTGTCAATTTGAAGCTGCCGAGGACAAAGCGACCGATCTGCCCCGCAAACACTTACAAAATGTAACGGGAAAGATCCTCATCCTGGCTCAACTCACCGAGTCGGGCCTGCACATAGGCCGCATCGACCTGAATCGTTTGACCGCCCAGGTTGGCGGCGTCAAAACTGACTTCATCGAGCAGCCGTTCCATCACCGTCGACAGACGCCGGGCGCCAATATTTTCGGTGCGTTCATTCACGTCGAATGCAATATGCGCCAAGCGCTTGATGCCCTCATCGAGAAACTCGACGTGCACATTTTCCGTGGCCAGCAAGGCCTGGTACTGCTTGACCAACGAGGCGGTGGTTTGCGTCAGGATGGCGACAAAATCATCCACCGAGAGCGACTGCAGCTCCACCCGGATCGGGAAACGCCCTTGCAACTCAGGGATCAAATCGCTGGGCTTGCTCAGGTGAAACGCACCCGAGGCGATGAACAAAATATGATCGGTCTTGACCATGCCGTATTTGGTCGAGACGGTGGTGCCTTCGACCAGCGGCAGCAGATCGCGCTGGACGCCCTGACGCGATACTTCGGCGCCGTTGCCCTCGGCGCGCGAGGTGACTTTGTCAATCTCGTCGATAAACACAATGCCGTTTTGCTCCAGCATGTGCAGCGCCTGCGTCCTGATCTCTTCTTCGTTGACCAGTTTGGCCGCTTCTTCGTCGACCAGCAATTTCAAGGCTTCGGGGATTTTAAGTTTGCGCGTCTGGCGCTTTTGCTGCCCCATCTGGCCAAGCATGCCGCGCAGTTGCTCGGTCATTTCTTCCATACCGGGGGGCCCCATGATCTCCAGTTGTGGCGCCGACTGCGCCAGGTCGATTTCAATTTCACGATCCGCCAACTGTCCCTCGCGCAGTTTTTTGCGAAAAGTCTGGCGCGCAGTGCTCTCGGGTTCGAGGTTCTGCACCACACCGAAATCACCCCGCGGTGGCGGAATCAGGACGTCGAGCACTCGATCCTCAGCCGCGTCTTCGGCGCGGATGCGTACCTTTTCCATCTCGGCCACGCGCGTCTGCTTGACGGCGATGTCGGCCAGATCACGGATGATGGCGTCAACATCCTTGCCGACGTAGCCGACCTCGGTGAACTTGGTGGCCTCGACCTTGATGAAAGGGGCATCGGCGAGCCGCGCCAGACGCCGGGCAATTTCGGTTTTGCCGACGCCGGTGGGGCCGATCATCAAAATGTTCTTGGGCGTGATTTCTGCACGCAGGCCGGGCTCGACCTGCTGGCGGCGCCAGCGATTGCGCAGCGCAATGGCCACCGCCCGCTTGGCCTGCTGCTGGCCCACAATGTGTTTATCCAGTTCAAAAACTATTTCTTGCGGGGTCATGGTTTTTAATCAGTTGAGGACAGAGCTTGCGCACTGGGTGTCGCTACGGACTGTCCCCCAAGGTTTCAATCGTGTGATTCATGTTGGTGTAAATACAGATCTCGGACGCGATTTCAAGCGACTTCCGGACGATCTCCGGCGCCGACATCTCGGTGTGGTTGAGCAGGGCCATCGCCGCCGCTTGGGCGTAAGCGCCGCCCGAGCCAATGGTCACAATGCCGTTCTCGGGCTCCAGCACATCCCCATTGCCGGTGATGATGAGCGACGCCTCGCTGTCCGCCACTGCCAGCATCGCCTCCAGGCGGCGCAAGACACGATCAGTGCGCCAGTCTTTGGTGAGTTCGATGGCAGCGCGCACCAGATGGCCCTGGTGTTTCTCCAGCTTGGCCTCAAAGCGCTCAAACAGCGTGAAGGCGTCGGCGGTGGTGCCGGCAAAACCGGCCAACACCTTGCCGTGGTAGAGCTTGCGCACTTTGCGGGCCGTGCCTTTGACCACGATGCTGCCCAGGGTGACCTGGCCGTCGCCACCAATAGCCACCGCGTAGCCCTCGGGCGTCTTGCGCCGTACGCTGATGATGGTCGTGCCGTGAAATTGTTCCATGCTTGCTCCGGATGGAGGTCAACTGGTGCGCAACACAACCCGCGCGTGTTCGTTGATTCCAATGACGTTGAAAAACGCAGCCACCAGGCGCGGCACATCGCGAAACTGAACCGAGTAACCATCGGACTCGCGCTGGGCCACCCAGTTCAAAATGCTGCCTGCGGCCGAAAAATCGACTCGAATCAGTCGAGCACAAGAAATAACCAGGCGCTGGGCCCCTTGCAAACCAGCCTGCAGTTTATCCAGTGCCTCCGCCGCGTCGCCCAGTATCTCGCCGTTCAATTCGACCACCGTCGCCGCCGACAAGGTGTTAAGTCCCATTGGCACGGTGGCCGACTGACTCAAGGCGAAAGCAGGGCTTGGTGTGCCCGCGCCCAGTGCGCCGGTCAGCGGCTCACCGGGCAGCGTTGAACCTGACTGCTCGTGGACATACTCGCAACGGGCGTCTTCCCAGGGCGGTGGAGAAACCTCATAAGTGACGCAATAATCAAGTGCCGTCAATTCAAACTCATCCTGCAGACGCATGATGCGCAAGGCGTCCAGGCGCAGGCGCCACCACACCGTGTCCACCGCCTGATCGCCCGAGGGTGTGAAGGACTTCAAGGTACGGTGCAACACCTCGGAGCCGTCAAATTGCAATTTGACAGGCTCTAAGCACCACTGCGCAAACAACTCGGCCAAGACACTGGCAGCCTCAGACGTGATGCGCTGGACTTGATTCCAGTGCAAACACCAGGTCCGTGCGGGCGCAGCCGCCAAACTGGCGCGCAGCGCCTGCACCGCTGCTAAATCAAGGTCGGCAGGACACGCCCAGACCAGCTGATTGCCGGACGCCGCAGCGCGACCCTGGGGCAGCGCTGCCGGGCGCGAATTGCGTCCCAATAATTCCGGCGTTGAGAACCAGGCGGGTGCCGAGCGTCCAAACCGTTGGGCGTACTCAATGGCCACGCGGTCAAAACTGGCTTGCTGCCCGGTGGCGCGGTACAGGTCAAACAAAGCAGCGGCCCAGCCGTCAGCCGCATCCGCATCAACCTGCTCCGCCTGCAACGCGGTCAGCAAAGTGGCCTCGGCACCCGCGTCATCGCCATTGGCAAAGCGGATGGCAGCCTCTTCTAGATCGGGATCCGCCAGACTGTCTCCCAACTCGACAGAAAACAATTTGGAGGCTGAAAATTCGCTCAGACGGGTATCAACATTTTTGCTGACCGAACTCCTGGCTGGCGGCATCTGCCACGGCTCATCAAGGGACATCAACTCCTGCGCAGCGGCCAAGCCCATCTGCGTCGATTCGTAGTCAAGCGTCGGTCCTGCATCCTGACTCGGCCACAGCTGTGACGCCAGCGTGGTGGCAAAGGGGTCGCTCACTTTTCTCTGGCCCACATCCAACGGCACGCGTTCACCGGTCGCGGGAGACGCTGTGGCAGACGGCAGCTTGCCCGCCTGAACCAAGGCCTCGTCCTGCTTGCCCTTCCACCACTGCTTGGACATCTGGGCTTCAATTTCATCAATCTTCTTCAGCGTCGTGGCACGTTCATCCAGGCTGGAAATCGAGCTGGTCTGGAAAAAAGAGGGGCGTCCCGCGAGTTCCAGGCTCAGCACCGGCCCGTTGCGACGAATTTTGCGCAGATGGTCAAATTCGCGCCGCCGCACGAAATCATTTTGTCGCTTGCGCTCAATCATCTCCTTGAGCGCCGCTTTTCCAAATTCGTTTTCCTGCTCGACCTCGGGCTCCGGCCGGTCCAGCTCCGACCAATCCTTGGTCGGATTGCGAACAAACCGGGCCATCTTGGACAGCAAACCGGTGCTAGTGTCTTTGGTGGCCATGGCAGGGACAAGCAGAGGCAGAGGGCACAGAGGTCCGACCGTCAATCCCCAAACATCTTCTGCTTGAGCTCCCGGCGCTGCTGGGCCTCCAGCGACAGGTTGGCGGTCGGACGGGCCAACAGGCGCCCGACCCCGATGGCTTCACCGGTTTCATCACAGTAGCCATAGTCGCCAGAATCAATGCGGGCGAGCGATTGTTCAATTTTCTTCAGCAGCTTGCGTTCACGGTCCCGGGTGCGCAACTCCAGTGCATGTTCTTCTTCAATGGTGGCCCGATCGGCCGGATCAGGCACCACCACCGTGTCGGCCCGCAGATTCTCGGTGGTTTGACCCGCATTGCTCAGAATCTCCTGCTTGAGCGTGGACAGCACACGACGAAAAAACGCCAATTGGGTCTCGTTCATGTACTCATCTTCAGGCATGGCGATGAGTTCAGCATCGGTCAGTTGCTCAACCGGTTTTAGTTTCCAGTTATTGGCCAGAGCCGGGTTTTTTTTGACGGCGGACGGGATCGGCGGAACGATGTACGGCACATCGAAGGTTTGCGTGAAACTGGCCTTGGCGGCCGTTGAAGCCACCGACTGCGCCATCGAAGGCACCGTCAGCTGCGCCAGCCGGGAGGACGGACGACCTGCTCTGACGGGGACGGATAGCGCGGCAGGTGCAACCGGCACCGGCGCAACTTTGACCGGCGTCACACTCGATGCCACCGTTGGTTTGGGTGCTGTCACCGCGGGTTTAACGGCTTTTGCGATCATCGTTTTCACTGAATCCTTGGCTTGAGTTTTTGCTGTCGGCCTGACAACTTTAACGGGGGTGGGTGCAGCCACTTTGGCCACGGCTTTGGAAGCCGACTTGAGTTCTTTTACCGCCACTTTCGTCACCACCGATGGCTTGGCCGGTGCCGCCTTGCGCAGCGGCGGTTTGGCCGCGGCAACGGGCGCTGATCTGGCAACGGACACGGGTTTCAGCGTCGACTTGTCTTTAGGCCGCAGCACCGGTTTCGGTTTGGCGACCGCTTTGACGACCGCTTTGATGCCCGGCTTGGCCTTGACGACCGCATGGGTCGCTGCAAGCGCCTGCTTGACTTTCACCGTTTGAGCTTTCATGTCTTGTCTCCTCACTGATTTATTCTGTTTGATGACATCGCTGGTGGATGTTGGCCTGGTGGGGGTAGCGCCCTCTGAAGCTACGGGGCTGATCACCTGGGTGCCAACTTTTGAGGGCGGGCTTTGCGCAACTTCTTTGGCGCGCGAGTTTACAGGTTTAAGCGCTGGGAATCCCATCAATTGAAAAAATGAGGAAAACATGTGGTTTACCGATGAGTCGTACAAAGTTGAATCAAACGAGGCACTGTTCCATGCCTTGCAGAAAAATGTCTTGCGGCAAATCAATACCGATGAACACCATTTTGCTGACACGCGGCTCCCCGGCGGCCCAGTTCGGCCCCAGGTCACTGCCCATCAACTGGTGAACGCCCTGGAAAATCACTTTCCGATCCGTGCCATTCATGAACAAAACCCCTTTGTAGCGCAACATGCGCGGGCCATAAATATTGACAATGGCGCCCAGAAAATCTTCCAGCTTGGCCGGATCAAAGGCGCGCTCTGATCTGAAAACAAAACTCTTGACGTCATCCTCATGGTGATGATGATGGCCAGCGTGCTGGTGCGAGGGATGGTCGCAGTGCTCGCCGGGGGCATGGTCATGATGCTGCTCAGACCCAGCGTGGTCCTGCGCCTCTTCCTTCAGAAAATCCGGATCAATATCGAGCTTGGCATTCAGATTGAAGCCGCGCAGGTCGAACACCTCCGAGAGCGCCACTTCGCCAAAATGAACCGCTTTTTGCGGCGCGCGCGGGTTCATGTGCTTCAGGCGGTGCATCAGATCTTCCACCTCATCGGCGGCCACCAGATCGGTCTTGCTGATGAAAATCTGGTCGGCAAAACCCACTTGGCGGCGCGCCTCCTGGCGCTCGTCGAGCTGCGTCATGGCATGCTTGGCATCGACCAGCGTCAAGATCGAGTCGAGCAGGTAGCTCTCGGCAATTTCATCGTCCATGAAAAAAGTTTGCGCCACCGGGCCGGGGTCGGCCAGGCCGGTGGTCTCGATCACCACTCGGTCAAAGTCGAGCAGCCCCTGACGCTTCTTGGCGGCGAGCAACTGCAGCGCCTCGCGCAAATCTTCGCGAATGGTGCAGCAGATACAGCCATTGTTCATCTGGATGATCTGCTCTTTGGACTCGGTCACCAGAATCTCGTTGTCGATGTTTTCTTCGCCAAACTCGTTTTCAATGATGGCAATTTTCTGGCCGTGCGCCTCTTCCAGCACGCGTTTGAGCAGCGTGGTTTTACCCGAGCCAAGAAAGCCCGTCAGGATGGTTGCAGGGATAAGACTCATTGCTTCTCTCAATGGATTGGGGGCGTCAACAGGGGGGGAGTGTAGCGGGCAATGGGTTGGCGGCTATTTGCGCATCACCACCAGGCCCTTGAGATATTCGCCTTCGGGGAAATTGATCGTCATCGGGTGGTCCGGCGCACCACCCAGGCGCTCAACGATGTAACCGTCGATCTGGGCGTCAATGCCGGCGGAGGCCACAATTTTATGAAACAGCTCGGCACTGATGCCGCCCGAGCAGGAATAGGTAAACAACACCCCACCCGGCGCCAGCAGTTTGAACGCCAGCCGGTTGATGTCCTTGTAAGCCCGTGCCGCGCGTTCCGCGTGCGCGACGGTGGGCGCAAACTTGGGCGGATCAAGCACGATGGCATCGAAGGTCTGGCCCTCCTGGCCAAACTGGCGCAAAGACGCATTCACGTCGGCATCCAGGAAAGTGGCGCGCTCAAGCGCAAACCCGTTCAGGGCCAGGTTGGCGCCGGCCTGCGCCAGCGCCGGGCCGGAGGAGTCGATCGAGGTGACGTGCGCCGCGCCGCCGGTCAATGCCGCCACGGTAAAGCCGCCGGTGTAGCAATAACAGTTGAGCACCCGCTCGCACTTCAGGCGCGCGCAATACTCAGCAAACTTGGCCCGACTATCGCGCTGGTCCAGGTAAAACCCGGTCTTGTGCCCGGTGGCAATATTGACACCCAGTTGCCAGCCGTGCTCGCGCAACACCAGTTCCACCGGACCGTCGCCGCGCAGCCAACCGCTGACTTCGGGCAAACCTTCGCGCACGCGACCGCTGGCGTCGGAGCGCTCGTACAGTTTGGACAGCCCGGTGGCTGCCAGCAAGGCGTCCGCCAGCACGTCTTTCCAGCGCTCGGCGCCACTGGAAAGAAACTGCGCCACCAGCGTGTCGCCATAGCGATCCACGATCAGCCCTGGCAAACCGTCCGACTCGCCGTGAACCAGCCGCAGACTGTCGCTATTTATATAAAATCTGGTTCTAGCCCTTATAGCGCTTGCACAAGTAGCTATTAAAAATGGAGCTTCTATGCGCTGGGCTTCGACAAAACTCCAGACCCGCGCCCGGATTTTGGACGCCGGGCTGAAGGCGGCCCAGGCCAGGAACTGGCCGTCAAGCGACTCCACCCGCACCGTCTCGCCCGCATCGGCTCCACCCTGGGCAATGGCCGACTCAAAAATCCACGGATGGCGGCGCAACAGCGAGCGTTCTTTGCCGGCTCTTAAAGAAATCGTTTTCATGGGCCAATTGTGAGGCCTGGCCAGCCGACCTCGGCACAGCGCTTACCTTGTTGTTCGCGCCCGACCGCGCAGGCGCGCCTGCCTCAAAAAGTGACCGTCATCGCGGGCACGTCGACCCGGATCAGGGGTCGGGCCAGCGCGGCATGCACCGCCTGCACATAATCCAAGGCCCATTTTTCATCCTTGAACATGTCTGCACCGGCGGCCTCGGTCACCCGCAACACCTTGTCGACGGTCAGCACCTTGCCGCTGGCGCGCAAGGGCTCGCACTCCAGCGCGGTGAACTGGGCGTCCAGCCAGTGGCGCGCGACATCGGGTGCCATCGGGGTCTCGCCGACGTTAAACTGAAGTTGAACCCCTCTGTCCAATAAAACGGTGATTTGATTGCGCATGGATTACCTTAGTTGTCAAGGATGGCAAGTGTGCCCTATTTTGGCGGGGTCGCCTTGATTTTGGCGCGCGGGTGGGCCGCGTCGTAGGCCTTGGCCAGGTGCTGAAAGTCGAGCCGGGTGTAGACCTGCGTGGTGGTGATGCTGATGTGGCCCAGCAACTCCTGCACCGCGCGCAAATCGCTGCTGGACTGCAACAGGTGGCTGGCAAACGAGTGGCGCAGCATGTGCGGATGGAACGGCGTGGTCAAGCCCGCTTGCTGGCTGCGTTGGCGCAGGCGTTGCCAGATCGACTGGGCGCTCAGGCGGGTGCCGTTGCGGCCGATAAAGAGCGCGGGCTGGGCCAGCGCCTGATCGCGCAGCGCCAGCCAGCGGTTCAGCGCCAGGACGGCGTGGGCGCCCACCGGCACGCTTCGCCGTTTGCCGCCCTTGCCCAGCACATGGGCTTCCCCACCCTGCAAATCGACCCAACCGCGGGCAGTGGCGCTCGCCACGGCGTCCAGCCCGGTCAACTCGCCCACCCGCAGGCCCGCGCCATACAGCAGCTCGACGATGGCGGCGTCGCGCGCTTCCAGCCACGGGTCATTGCTGTCGCTGGCAAAACTGGCCAGTTGCACGGCCTCGTCCACACTCAAGGCTTTGGGCAGCGGCTTGCCCGCCTTGGGCGCGCGCACATCCTGCACCGGGTTGTTGCTGATCAGGCCTTCGCGTCCGAGCCAGCCGTAGAAGCCGCGCCAGCCCGACAAAATCAGCGCAATGCCGCGCCCGCTACGCCCGCCGGAATTCATTTGCGCGACCCAGCGGCGGATGTGGCTGTTTTGCACCTGCAGGAGCTCGACACCCACCTGCTCGGCATAGTGGGACAGCTTTTGCAGATCCAGCGCATAGAGCTCGACCGTGCGTTGCGCCAGGCGCTTTTCAACGCGCACATGCTCCAGGTAGCGCTCTGTCAAGCCCTCCCCCGGGCCGCTCGCTGGTTCTCGTGCGGGAACCTCAGTCATGGCGCGCCTTTCGCTGCCGTGCGCAACGGCGCATGAATCTTGCGCTCTTGTGTTTGTGAGGTTTTTTGATCGTCGTGGTCAATGCTGATTGATCGAATCACGTGGTTATGAGAAACGTTCTTATTTTTTATGAGTTGTATTCCCCCCCTCTCCCCAACCCTCTCCACCCCCGCCGGGGCGGAAAGGGAGCTAACAGCCACATTTGGCCGCGTTTTTAAAGGTGGGAAAAAGGTGCGCAGGGGCACGCAGCCATCAAACTGGTTGAGCGGGTTTTCGATCTGCTGCAGGCAGGTTGAGGCCGACTGTCGCTGGGCAGAAGTTGACT
Source organism: Gammaproteobacteria bacterium (assembly GCA_025359085.1). Taxonomy (GTDB): domain Bacteria; phylum Pseudomonadota; class Gammaproteobacteria; order Burkholderiales; family Burkholderiaceae_C; genus Rhodoferax. Next base: position 4,322 of record JANYHL010000024.1, on the reverse strand, counting down.
GGAGCGCCTCGTGTTTGCGGTGCGGCCACTTTGAGGCCAGCGCACCCTCGATCACCCGATTTCCCACCTTTATTGACGCGGCCAAATGAAGCCCCCCTCTTTCGCCCGGCGGGGCGAGAGAGGGGTTGGGGGAGTGAGTGGGGGTAAGAACGTTCAAAATACCAAGCCAGCCCAGCCTACTGCCGCGGCAAAAAAACCTCGTCATTGCAGGCCTCCAAGTCCCAGTCCGGAGCTACCCACGAACATACCCCTGGGGAAACAGAGCTGGTTCATTCCAATCCCAACACAGCAACTAAATTCGACCCCTGCTCAGCGCAATTTGGACAACGCGGCACTGGCCAATTCGGCAATGCGCGCCAGCAAGTCGGTGCCCATGGTGCTGTTGTAGCGCTGCGCGTCCGGCGAGGCCAGCACCAGCAGGCCAAAGGCCGGTGCCGGGCTGCCCAGCGGCCCGCTGCGCAAGGGCAAAATCGCCAGTGAGGTGGCGGCCTGCGGGTCGGCCAGCCAGCTGACAACCTCAAAACCGGTGTTGACACCACAAAACGGCTCCGTCAGCGAGGACGCAAACAGCTTGGCATCGTCGCTCACGCCTTGGGCAAAGTCGGCCTGGGCAAACTGCGGCGCCACGTCCCACACTTTGATCCCCACCTGCGGCACCGCAAACTGCTGCTGGATTTCGGCTGCGATCTCAGCCGGCAAGGCCAGGGGGTCGGTCGCCAGGAACAGGCTGCGCGTCCACTGCAGCAGTTTGTCGGTCAGCAGCAGGTTGTCATGGCCATTGCGCATCATGTCCATCAAGCGATGCTCCAGCATCTTGATCTTCTCGCGCAGCATTTGCGCCTGGCGCTCCTGCAGGCTGACGGCCCGGTGGCTGTGCGGACTGTTGAGCTGCACGGCCGCCAGCAACTCGGCGTGGCGCTCAAAAAAGTCGGGCGTATTGGCCAGGTAGTTGGCAATGTCGTCTTCGGTAATGGGGTTGGTAAAAGGAGTAGTCATAGGTGATCCGGTAAGTCAATTTCGCCGTGAAAAACTGGGGTGGCGGGACCGGTCATCAGCACCGGTGCGGTGGCCCCCGCCCAGGAAATGGTCAAGTTGCCGCCGTGGGTCTGCACCTGCACCGTGGCGTCGAGCAGCCCGAGCCGGATGCCGGCCACCACCGCCGCGCAGGCGCCGGAACCACAGGCCAGGGTTTCACCGACACCGCGCTCGTAAACGCGCAGCCGGATATGGCCACGCTCCAGCACCTGCATGAAACCGGCGTTCACCCGATTCGGGAAACTGGCATGGTGTTCAATCAAAGGGCCTTGCCACAGCACGGGCGCCGTGTCGACATCGGCCACGACCTGCACCGCGTGCGGATTGCCCATCGACAGCACTGCAACTAAAACAGTAGCAGCTTGCCCAGCATCCACGAGGGCTAGAGGCCATTTTTGCCATGAACCGACGGCTTGCGGCTGGATTTTTTGGGGATCGAACGGAATCTCGGCCAGCTCAAACACGGGCGAGCCCATGTTGACGCTGACGCGGCCATCGGCGTTCAGCTGCGGCTCAATCACGCCGCCTTGGGTCTGCACCCGGATCGCGTCCTTGGCGGTCAGGCCCTGGTCGCGCACAAAGCGCGCAAAGCAGCGCGCGCCGTTGCCGCACTGCTCCACCTCGGCGCCATCGGCATTGTGAATGAGGTACTCAAAATCAATGCCCGGCGCGGGCGCGGGGCGCACCGTCAAAATCTGGTCGGCGCCGACGCCAAAGTGGCGGTCCGCCAGCAAGCGGTAATGCGCGGTGCTCAAACCAAAGCGGCCTTTAGTTTCATCCAGCACGACGAAATCGTTGCCGGCGCCTTGCATTTTGGTAAAGGGGATTCGCATGGGAGCTGATTATCTACGCCGCGGGTAGCCCTGCTTACCGCGTGATCGACTTCAGGCCTGTGGGGGCTGCTGTGCTGCGCTGGGCACAGGATGTTTAACCGCATTTTTGAGCAGCTTGTTCGCCACCGCGCCAGGCACGTCGATGGCGCAGTGGTCGGCCACCTGCAGCAGGTACAGCAGCACATCGGCCACTTCATCGGCAATCTGCGCTTTGGTTGCAGGGTCATGGTGCGCGGCTTGCGATTGCTCGGGGCTCATCCACTGGAAGATCTCGGCGAGCTCGGCGCTCTCCACCATCAGCGCGGTGCTCAGGTTCTTGGGCGTGTGAAACGGCTGCCAGTGGCGCGCGGCGGCGAACTCACGCAAAGTGGATTGAAGTGCTTGGATGTCCATCTGCTTTATCTCCCGGGGGCTTCGGCCAACGCAAATCCTGCAGCTTAGCAGTCAGCCACCGGCTCCAAGGCTGGGAAATCTGGCACCGCCGGTGAAATTCGCAAAATTGACGTGCAACCCGCTCCTCGCCACGGTCATCAGGCCGCAACCACCACCCGGTTACGACCTGCGTTCTTGGCCTCGTACAGCGCCTTGTCAGCGGCAGAAAGCAAGGTCTCCACCGTGCTGCCGTGCGCGGGAAAGTGCGACAAGCCAATGGAAACCGTGACTGTTCCAACGTCTTTGCCCGAAGGATGAAGCACCAGTTTTTCGACTTCCTGGCACACCTGCTGGGCGCGCTCAAGGGCGAGCGCGGCCGTGATGTCAGCCAAAACGATAGTGAACTCCTCGCCACCGTAGCGCGCGGCCACGTCGCTACCGCGCGTTTGGCCTTGCAGCACCAGTGCGACCTCGCGCAGTACCTGGTCACCCACCTCATGCCCATGCTGGTCGTTGAAAAGCTTGAAATGGTCAATGTCAATCATCATCATCGCCAAGCCAGCGTAATCGCCTTTGGCCTGTTCGCGCACCGCACGCATCACTTCGCGCTGCGATGACTCGTCAAAAAAGCGACGGTTGTACAAACCGGTCAAAGCATCGCGCATGGAGGCTTGGCGCAGTGATTCGCGCAGCTTCAAGTTGCCGATCGACAGGCCAACCTGTTCGAGCGCAAATCGCCGACTGCCTTCAATTTCAAGATTGTCCCCCTGGTCGCTGGCGACCTCGGCCTCCAGCACCAACATGCCCAGCAATTCACCGTGCGCCCTGAGTGGCAGGCAGTGAATATTGTCGTGCTCGCTCGGATGCTCCGATTGCAGATGCGCACAGGACGCAGAGCCGGTCTGAAAAGGCTGTCGAAACGCTTGCCCAAGACGCGCGGCCCAACAATCACCGGGCTCAAAAATTTCGACATACGACTTGCCACCCCAAATGAAGGCCCGGCGCAACTGGTTTTGCTCGACCACCATCAGGTACAGCGCACCGTTTGCAGCGCTCATCAGAGACGGAAGATGCTGCTTGAGCAGGCCCACGGCTTCATCCATTCCCACGCAGGACTGCAAGAAGCGGCTCAGCTCGGACAACAATTGCACCTGTTCATTGCGCGCAGCGGCCGCTGCCAGCAGTCGCGACAACTCGACATTGCGCTCATCCATTACCTGCTGGGCCGCGTCCCCTTGGGTGGTGGCGTTTCTGAAACGCTGAACCAAGCCAACCAGCAAGAGCAAGTTGATTAATATCGATACCCCGAGAATCAGGTAATTGTTTCGAATTTCCCGCTCATCGTCGGCCTGCTGCTTGTTTTTGCGGTGGACTTGCTCGGCCTCCAGTGCGTGCAGCGCCTCGCGCACCGCGATCATGGTCTGATTTCCCGTATCCGCGAGGATCAACTCCACCGCTTCGTCGGAACGTCCCTCGCTTTTCAGGCTCACCGTATGGTCAAGGTCTCGCAGTTTGGTCGCGATCGCCTTGTCAAGTACATCAAGCAGCCCGAGCGCAGCTGAGTCTTGACTCAATGCACTGCCCAGCGCGGCACGTGATTGCCGCATTTGCGTCAACGCCGTGTAATAGGGCTGCAGATAGGGGGCACGGCCCGTGAGCAAAAAACCGCGCTGGCCGGTTTCTGCGTCCAGCATTTGACTCATCATGTCTCTCAGCGACCGGTCGACAAGAAGCGAATGGGCGACCGCTTCTCGAGAGTCGGTCAAACGGGACATGCTGCGCTGCGACAGGACCGCCGTGGCCAGGATGGCGGCCGTCAGCAAAACCCAAACCACCGATGTCACACTCCTGTAGCGGCTATTTTTACCCAGACTTGCGGATGATATTGACGGCGCCGACATGTCAGCCATCAACTTGCCAAGCGCGCGCACGGGCCAGGTGTTCTCGAAACAACCCCATTTTTGCTTATGCCGTCAGCGTTCAAAATTCATTTTCCTGTAGAAGGAGACTCGGATTTGAGTGGAAATTAGGGGGAAAGCTGTTTTTTACAGGTCCGAGCCCGTATCGGACAGGTCAAAGGCG
>JANYHL010000031.1 GCA_025359085.1 Gammaproteobacteria bacterium | reverse complement strand
CGGCTGAACTCCGCCTCGTACTCAAAGGCGTCCAGCGCCTCGGCATAAGGGACTTCCACCACGCGTGCCGGGGTCAGACAGACATATTCCACGGCTGAGGCTTGGCGGTTGAGGATGGTGGCTTCGCCAAACCAGGCGCCTGGGCCGTAGATGTTCATGGGGTTGAGTCCGCCGTCGGCATTGGGAACGCACGCGCAAACCAGACCGGTGATGATGTGGGTCCAAGGCTGCAGGCTGCCCCCCTTAGGCCAGACAACCTGGTCCACGGCAAAGATATCGCTTTTTGCGCCGATCAGCATGCGTGTCACTCGCTGATCGGACAGTCCCAAGCTCTTTAGTACCTGGTAAGTTTTGATTGACATGGCAGGTCAATCAAAAAAAGAGTCGTGCTCATCGCACCGGGCGACCACGTCATGAGTGACGCAGTCGCCCACTATCCTGAATAATGGATTCATACTGCAATTGCCACGCAGGTGGGGTTCCCTGTGCAGCCTCCCTAAACATTTTTATTGATATGGTCATGATAATAATCAAATTGGTAACCAATTGTGGCTTAGATTGTCTGCGCGTGAACAAAGTTGAGCTAAATTAAGCAATGCAGGCATTTTTCTGTGGTGCAAATCATCTCCGTCCCAGATTGACGATGAGCGTTTGTCCGAATCACGTTACAAAAAAAAGCCACCGCACGTGGAACACACGTGCGGTGGCTTTTTGCCGAGACGGATGGATTCCGTCCCGTGCTGGATGCGTTAAAGGTTGTCGGTGAAGCTGCGCAGTTTGTCCGAGCGCGAAGGATGCTTGAGTTTGCGCAGCGCCTTGGCTTCAATCTGGCGGATGCGCTCGCGCGTCACGTCGAACTGCTTGCCGACCTCTTCGAGCGTGTGATCGCTGGTCATCTCAATGCCGAAACGCATGCGCAATACCTTGGCCTCGCGCGGTGTCAGACTGTCCAGAATATCTTTCACCACATCGCGCAGTCCGGCTTGCATGGCTGCTTCCATGGGTGCTGTGTTGGCCGCATCTTCAATGAAGTCGCCCAAATGAGAATCGTCGTCGTCACCAATCGGCGTTTCCATCGAGATCGGCTCCTTGGCGATCTTCATGATTTTGCGGATCTTGTCTTCCGGAATTTCCATGCGCTCGGCCAGCACGCTGGCATCGGGCTCAAAACCGAATTCCTGCAAGTGCTGGCGGCTGATGCGGTTCATCTTGTTGATGGTTTCGATCATGTGCACCGGGATGCGGATGGTGCGCGCCTGGTCCGCGATCGAGCGCGTGATGGCCTGACGAATCCACCAGGTGGCGTAGGTTGAGAACTTGTAGCCGCGCCGGTATTCAAACTTGTCCACCGCCTTCATCAGGCCGATGTTGCCCTCTTGGATCAAGTCCAGAAACTGCAGTCCGCGGTTGGTGTACTTTTTGGCGATGGAAATCACCAGCCGCAAGTTGGCTTCGATCATTTCCTTTTTTGCCGCGCGCGATGAGTATTCGCCTTCGTTCATGCGCTTGTTGATATCTTTGAGCTGGTCCAGCGGCACCACAACCCTGGCTTGCAGGTCGGTCAGCTTCTGCTGCAGGTCCTGCACTGGCGGAATATTGCGGCCCATGATGGGACCCCAATGCTTGCCAGAGGCTGCCTGCTTCTCGATCCATTTCAAATTTAACAACTGACTGGCGACCTTGTTGCCGTGCTTGTCGCGCCCGCTGAAATCGGCGATGAAGTTTTCTTGCGGATAGCCACATTTGTCAACGATGATGCGGCGCAGTTCGCGTTCCTTTTTACGGACATCGTCCACTTGAGAGCGTACCAGGTCACACAGCTTTTCAATGGTTTTGGCGGTAAAGCGGATGGACATCAGCTCTTCAGACAGAGTTCTCTGTGTCTTGACATAGCTGGGTGTGCCGTAGCCTTCCTTGTTGTAAGTCGTGTGGATTTTCTCAAACAGATCACGTAGTCTGTCGAAACGGCTCAGTGCTTCGTTCTTGAGTTCTTCCAGTTTTTTTGTCAATGCCTTTGAGCCACCCTTTCCGTCGTCGTCGTCGGCTGCATCGAACTCGTCGAAATCTTCTTCGGCCACATAGTCATCGGCTTCATTCGGGTTGGAAAAACCGTCCACGATGGTGGTGATGACGACCTTGCCTTCGCGGATGTCTTCACTCAGGCGAAGAATCTCGGCAATGGTGGCGGGGTAGGCCGAAATCGCCTCCATCATGGCCATCAAACCACCTTCGATGCGCTTGGCAATTTCGATTTCACCTTCGCGTGTCAGCAACTCTACCGTCCCCATTTCACGCATGTACATGCGAACCGGGTCAGTGGTGCGACCAAATTCGCTGTCCACAGTGGACAGGGCAGCCTCGGCCTCTTCTTCGGCTTCTTCTTCGGAGGCGGCAGTCGAGACGTTGTTGTTGAGCAGCAGTGTCTCGGCATCCGGTGTCTGTTCATACACCGCCACACCCATATCGTTGAGCATTGAGATCACGACCTCAAGCGTTTCAGCATCGACCAATTTATCGGGCAGATGGTCAGAAATTTCGCCATGTGTCAGGTAACCGCGTGTCTTGCCCAGCTTGATCAGGGCTTTAAGGCGTTGGCGGCGTTTGGCCAGGTCTTCTTCGGACAGCACGGTTTCGTCCAGGCCGAACTCTTTCATCAGCGCGCGCTCTTTGGCTTTGCTGATTTTCATGCGCAATGGTTTGACCTTTTCGCCTGTGACTATTGGTTCTCCGACCAGGTCGGCTTCGATGTCGGCCATATCCACGTCGTTTGCGTCAGTCACCCCAGGTCCATTTTTCGACTTGCGCCCACGCTTGGCTCCGGCTATGGGTTCTGCGTCGAACTCGACAGCAGCGGCTTTGGGCGGTCGCCCCGGCTTTTTCTTGACCACAACTTCAATGACGGTGGGAGCCGCCTTTTTTGATTCAACTGAGGGTGCTTTGGCAGGAGGCTTGGATACGATCACTGATTTGTCTTTCTTGCCGGGCTTCTGGGGCGTGGATTTAGGCGTCACCGCAGGCGCAGCTTTTACAGGCTTGGTACTGGCAACCGGTTTTGCAGCGGACTGGACAGGCTTCTTGGTGTTTTGAGCGGGCATCTAAAACCTCGGAATTTCAAAAGAAAAGACAGAATGGGCAGACGCCGCAATTCGCTGGCGTAGTTCGATGGAAAGGAGAAAATTTCCAAAAGCAAGATGTGAGGGCGAACATTTGGTGTGCAGTCCTTGCGGTAAGGTGGCCGGTCGTGAACGTTGTCATCGTTTGGCTGGACCCGGAGGTGCTGCTGTCGCTCTTGCGGAAAATCAGGATATGGATTATATCGCGAATAAATTACCGATTGAGACCAGGGAGTTCGCATGGTGCCAATATATTTCTTCTCATTCTGTCTGCTCCGTCTGGGTGATTTGAATGGTCACATTTCATAAGAAAAATAGGTCTCTAGCCCTCGTGCATCATGCATTTGCAGCTATTATTATAGTAGCAGTCTTGATGCCCGCCAGAGTCAGCACTAATGAGCCGAACAGGTGCAACGCGGCCGTACCGAACCCGAGTGCATAGCGCTGCTGCCCCAGCAGGCCGACCACTTCAGCCGAGAAACTTGAAAACGTGGTTAATCCGCCCAAAAAACCGGTGACCAGGGCCAGGCGCCAGACCGGGTCCAGATTGGGCAGGGCCTGAAACACGGCCACGCAGATGCCAATCAGATAGCCGCCGATCAGATTGGCCGTCAACGTGCCCAGCGGCAGCGCCGCGCCCGGGTTCAGCCACAGCCCCAAACGCCAGCGGGCCAGGGCGCCCAGGCTGGCACCGATGCAAATTGCGAGAACAGAGATCATGAGCCGCATCATAGAACGCTTGCCGCTCGCTGAGGGGTGACTCCGCCGCTTGGCCTTGTACCCGGAGATGGACACGTTCTGGATGATTTGCTGCAGCTTGCCGGGCCTGGCGGGTCCGATGCCCTTGCTGAATCAGTGCTTGAGTCCGGCCTGCTCGGCCAGCCAGTGAACATATTTCGACACGCCGGTCTGTACATCTGCAAAGGGTCGGTCGCAGCCAGTGGCCCGCAAGGCGCTCAAGTCGGCCTGGGTGTAGCTCTGGTATTTGCCACGCAAGGCGTCCGGAAACGGGATGTACTCAATCAGACCGGCTTCAGTCAGCGCTTCTAACCCGAGTGCGGCTTCACCTCGGATGCCACGCAACGCATTGACGACCGCGCTAGCAACATCATTGAAGGGCTGCGCCCGACCTGTGCCCAGATTGAAAATGCCCGACACGCCGGGGTGGTCAAAGAACCACAGGTTGACCGCCACCACGTCGTCAACAAAGACGAAATCACGTCGTTGGGCGCCCGGCCCATAGCCGCCATAGTCAGCAAACAGCTTGACCTTGCCGTCATTGCGGAACTGGTGGAATTGGTGATAGGCGACGCTGGCCATACGGCCCTTGTGCTGCTCGTGCGGGCCGTAGACATTGAAGTAACGAAAACCCACCACCTGGCCGGTCTTGCCCGCCACCGAACGCCGAAAGTCGATGCCGCAGTCCCGGCGCATGCGCTGGTCGAACAGCAGCTTGGAGTAACCATAAACATTGAGCGGACGCTCAAAGGCCGGGTCTTCCCGGAACGTGTCCGAGCCTCCGTAGGTGGCGGCGCTGGACGCGTACAGCAGGCGTGCCCCGCGCTTCTGGCAGGCATGGAACAGGTCGAGCGAGGTCGTGTAGTTGTTGTCCATCATGTACTTGCCATTGCTCTCCATGGTGTCGCTGCAGGCGCCCTCATGAAAAACGGCTTCGATCTGGCCATAGGCACCGTTGGCGAACAGCTCGTAGAACGCACCCGCATCCACGTAGTCAGAAATCCTGAGGTGAGCCAGGTTGCGAAACTTGTCGCCTTGCGTCAGGTCATCGACGGCAATGATGTCGTCAAGGCCGCGGGCGTTGAGGCCCGCAATGATGTTGCTGCCAATAAACCCGGCAGCACCGGTGACGACGATTCGGGTCATGCAAACAACTCCTCATAAGAAACCGTGGCGGTGCCAAATTTACCGACCACCAGTCCGCCAGCCCGATTGGCCAGCGGCAGCGCCTCGCGCAAGCTCATGCCGGCCGCCAGCAGCGTGGCCATGGTCGCAATCACCGTGTCGCCGGCACCGGTGACGTCAAATACTTCACGCGCCTGGGCCTTCACGCTCAGTTGCCCCTGCTCGTCAAACAAGGTCATGCCTTCTTCGCTGCGGGTCAGCAGAACTGCCTGCAGCCCGAGCTGCTGGCGCAGGTTCTGCACCTTGGTTTGCAGCTCTGACTCGTCTAGCCAGGGACCAATCACCTGTTGCAGTTCGGTCCGGTTGGGCGTGATGATGCTGGCGTTTTTATAGCGTGAATAATCGACGCCCTTGGGGTCGATCAAAATGGGCTTGCCCGCCGCTTGCGCGCGCGCGATCATGTCGCTGACATGAGCCAGGCCGCCCTTGCCGTAGTCTGAAAACAGCACCGCATCATGTTCGGGCAGTAGCCGGGCAAAGGTGGCGCTCTGCGAGGCCAGTATTTCAGTTTTTGGCGTGTTTTCGAAATCCAGGCGCAGCAGTTGCTGCTGGCGGC
>JANYHL010000021.1 GCA_025359085.1 Gammaproteobacteria bacterium | reverse complement strand
GCACGCCAAGCAGATGCAGGCACTCGACCTGATTCCGCAAATTGCCGACGAATTCAAGCAACTGTTTGGGCGCGACTCCGGGGGTCTGATCAAGACCTACCAGCTGGAAGACGCCGAAACCATCGTGATTGCGCTGGGCTCGGTACTGGGCACCATCAAGGACACCGTGGACGACATGCGCAAGCAGGGCATCAAGATTGGCGTGCTCGGCATTACCTCCTATCGCCCCTTCCCCATCCACGCCATTCGGGAGGCAACAGCGAATGCCAAGCGCATCGTGGTCATCGAGAAATGTTTTGCCGTGGGTATTGGCGGTATCGTTTCACGCGATGTGCGCAGCGCCGTGCGCAACCGGCCGCAACCGGTGCTCACGGTGGTCGCCGGTTTGGGCGGACGGCCCATCACCAAAGCATCCCTGAACAAGTTGCTGCTGGAAGCCATTGCTGACCAGCTTGAACTGCTGACCTTCCTGGACCTCGACTGGGACATCGTCAACCGGGTGCTTGATCGCGAGAAGCGGAATCGCCGCTCGGGCCCGGTGGCCGAAGGCATTCTGCGTGACATTGGCACCGTCGCGTCACATCTCGCCTAAAGGGACATTCATGGAACAAACATTAGTCAAGTTCTACCAAACCGGCACCTTCACGGTTGGTAACCGCCTGCTCGCACCCGAGCAACGCACCGTCCAGGCCAACACCCTGCGCAGCAACTCGCTCAACTCCGGGCACCGTGCCTGCCAGGGCTGCGGCGAAGCACTCGGTGCGCGCTACGCCATTGACGCCGCCATGCAGGCCACCAACGGCCAGTTGATAGCGGCCAACGCCACCGGCTGTCTGGAGGTTTTTTCCACCCCCTACCCCGAAACCTCCTGGCAAATGCCCTGGATTCACTCGCTGTTTGGCAACACAGCGGCGGTGGCAACCGGCATTGCCGCGGCCATGCGCGTCAAGGGTCGCCCCGAAGTGCGGGTGGTCGCCCAAGGCGGGGACGGCGGCACCACCGACATCGGTTTTGGTTGTCTGTCGGGCATGTTCGAGCGCAACGACGATGTGCTTTATATCTGCTACGACAACGAGGCCTACATGAACACCGGCGTACAGCGCTCATCTGCTACGCCACCAGCCGCGCGCACGGCGACCACCATGCCCGTGGGACCGCATCCCGGCAATGAATTTGGCCAAGGGAAAAACATGCCGCAGATTGCCATGGCGCATGAAATCCCTTACGTCGCTACCGCCACCGTGGCCGACCTGCGGGATCTGGAATACAAGGTCAAGAAAGCCATGTCGATGCGTGGCGCGCGTTACATCCATATCTTTGTTCCTTGCCCGCTGGGTTGGGGCGCGGCCTCGCACGACACCATTCGGCTCGCCCGGCTGGCGGTGGAAAGTGGCGTTTTCCCGGTGTTCGAAGCCGAGCGCGGCGAGGTGACCGGCGTGGCGAAAATCCGCCGCCAGGTACCGATTGAGGATTACCTGAAGTTGCAAAAGCGATTTGCCCACTTGTTTGGCAAAACCCCTGACCTTGAAACCATCGCCCGGCTGCAAGCCCGGGCCGACCGCAACATCCGCCGCTTTGGCCTGCTGGTTTAATCAGTTGAGGACAGAACTGGCTCGCTTCACGTCGCTGCGGTCTGTCCCGCAAGGAGAAAATTTTGGAAAAACCATTTGCAATCACATTGGACGTCGGCACCTCGCTGGCCAACCACACCGGCTCCTGGCGCACTGAACGACCAGTTTATTTGAGCCGTATCCCGCCCTGCAATAACCAGTGCCCCGCGGGCGAGAACATCCAAGCGTGGCTGTTTCACGCTGAATCGGGAGATTATGAAAAAGCCTGGCGCGAGCTGGTCGAACAAAATCCGTTTCCAGCCATCATGGGCCGGGTCTGCTACCACACCTGTGAAAGCGCCTGCAACCGGGCCCAGCTTGATGCCCCGGTTGGCATCAATTCAGTGGAGCGTTTTCTGGGCGATGAAGCGATCGCGCTGGGCTGGAAATTTGAGCGCCCTACCCTGCTGTCGGGCAAAAAAGTGTTGGTGGTGGGCGCTGGACCGTCGGGTTTGTCGGCAGCCTATCAACTCGCCCGCCTGGGCCATCAAGTCACGGTGTTTGAAGCCGGCCCGATGCCTGGCGGCATGATGCGTTTTGGTATACCCCAATACCGCTTGCCACGTCAGGTGCTCGACGCCGAAGTGCAGCGCATTGTGGATCTCGGTGTCAAGATCGACTACAACACCAAGGTCAGCAACGTGCTGCAAGCCAAGGAAGAAGGCGGTTTTGACGCGGTCTTTCTGGCGGTCGGCGCCCACATTGCCAAGCGCGCCTACATTCCGGCCGGGGACTCGGCCAAGGTGCTCGATGCGGTTTCGGTGCTGCGCTCCATGGAGGGCGAAGACAAACCCATGCTCGGTCGGCGCGTCATCATTTATGGCGGGGGCAACACGGCGATTGACGTGGCACGCACCGCCAAGCGTTTGGGTGCCACCGAATCCATCATCGTCTATCGGCGCAATCGCGAAAAAATGCCCGCCAGCGACCTGGAAGTGGAAGAAGCGCTGCAAGAAGGCGTGATGATCAAGTGGCTGTCCACCATCAAGCAAGCGGGCGAATCGTCCATCACGGTCGAAAAAATGGCGCTCGACGACAAGGGCTTTCCCCAGCCGACGGGCGAGTTTGAAACCTTGGAAGCAGATTCTCTGGTGCTGGCGCTCGGCCAGGATGTGGACCTGTCACTGATTGAAGGAGTACCCGGTCTGACCGTCAAGGACGGCGTGGTCGTGGTTGACGCCCATATGATGACGGGTCACGCTGGTATTTTTGCCGGTGGCGACATGATTCCTGCCGAACGCAACGTCACGGTCGCGATTGGACATGGCAAAAAAGCAGCACGCAATATTGACGCCTGGTTACGCGCTGAAGTCTATGCCGCGGCACCCAAGAGTGAGCTGGCCAGCTTTGACAAACTCAACACCTGGTACTACAGCGATGCCCCCAAAACGGTGCGCCCGATGCTCGACATCATCCGTCGCCAATCGACGTTTGAAGAAGTGCAAGGCGGTCTGGACGAGAGCACCGCCTTGTTCGAGGCGCGGCGCTGCCTCTCGTGCGGCAACTGCTTTGAATGCGACAACTGCTACGGCGTGTGTCCGGACAATGCAGTCATCAAACACGGGCCCGGCAAAGGCTTTGACTTCAATTACGACTACTGCAAGGGCTGCGGTATCTGCGTGTCAGAGTGCCCATGTGGTGCCATCAAGATGGTGCCGGAAGATATTTGAAGGCGGCCGCCTCGCTCTGACGGGCGCCAAAAAAAAGGACTTGGCCCTAGGGCCAAGTCCTTTTTTACATCCGACTATTTGGTGGGCGGTGGAGGCTTCGAACCTCCGACCCTCGCAGTGTGAGTGCGATGCTCTACCCCTGAGCTAACCGCCCTGAATTCGTTTCAGGAAAGCCTGCGATTATGCCTTAGTTTCAGGTCGTTTGACGCCACACTGTCTTGTTGCCGCAGGCTTTGTCAATCTGCTTGAGAACCTCATCATGTGCGGCCGACTCCTGATCATTGGCGGCCAACACCGGCAACGCCAGACTGCTGAAATCGACCTGCACCACACGCAGCCCCTCAGCTTCGGTTGCGCCCGCCTCCATCAGCAAGGCATCTTGCCCCCGCGTCAGGTTGATGTAGACGTCGGCCAGCAGTTCAGCGTCGAGCAAGGCGCCATGCAATGCCCGGCCCGAATTATCGACACCGAGGCGGTCGCACAGCGCATTGAGCGAATTGCGCTTGCCAGGGAACATTTCCTTGGCCATGAGCAGCGTGTCCGTCACGCTGATCACACATTCCCTGAAGCGGGGGCGCCCCAGCAAGGCCAGTTCCTTGTTCAGAAATCCCAGGTCAAAGGGTGCGTTGTGGATGATGATCTCGGCGCCCTTGACGTACTCCATCAGTTCATCAACCACGGCTTCAAACTTAGGTTTGTCCTGCAGAAACGCAGTCGTAATGCCGTGCACCCTGAGCGCTTCTTCGTGGCTTTCGCGGCCCGGGTTCAGGTAGAAATGCTTGTTGTTGCCCGTGAGTTTGCGCTTGAACAGCTCCACACAGCCAATTTCGATAATGCGGTCGCCGGAGTCGGCTGACAAACCGGTCGTTTCGGTATCCAGAAAAATTTGACGCATAGCTAATGATTTTCCTTGGCATGGTTAACGGAGTATTTGGGTATCTCCACCAGCACATCGTGGTGCGCCAGCACGGCCTGGCAGCTCAAACGTGATTGAGGCTCCAAACCCCAGGCGCGATCAAGCATATCCTCTTCGTTCTCATCCACTTCATTGAGCGATGAGAAGCCCTCGCGCACGATGATGTGGCAGGTGGTGCAGGCACAACTCATCTCGCAGGCGTGCTCAATAGTGATGTGGTTGTCCAGCATGGCCTCACAAATCGAGGTGCCCGCCGGGGCCGAAATTTCGAGCCCTTGCGGGCAATATTCGGGATGCGGCAATATTTTGATGACAGGCATTTTTTTCTCGTTGAATGGGAGTCAGACCGTGGCGATATGTTTCCCGGCCAAGGCGGTTTGAATGCCTCGGTTCATCCGCATGGCGGCAAAGGCCTCGGTGCCTTTGGCCAGCGCCTGCGTCGCGGCCTCAATGCGGGCGGCATCTTGCAGCGCCAGCGTGGCGCGCACAGCGGCCATCAAAGCCGCAATCGCGGCAGTGTCGGCCTCAGAGAGCAAGTCAGCGTCGCCGCCCAAGGCACTTTGGGTCGCCAGCAGCATGCGCTCGGCATCGACACGGGCCTCGACCAGCGCGCGGGCTTGCAGATCGGCCTCGGCCGTGGCGAAGCTGTCTTGCAGCATTCGGGCAATCTGCTCATCACCCAGCCCATACGAGGGTTTGACATCAATGCGCGCCTCCACCCCGCTGATCTGTTCACGCGCGGTGACCGTCAACAGCCCGTCGGCATCGACCGTGAAGGTGACTCGGATGCGCGCCGCGCCCGCCACCATCGGCACAATGCCGCGCAACTCAAAGCGTGCCAGGCTGCGGCAATCGGCCACCAGGTCACGTTCGCCCTGCACGACATGCAGCGCCAACGCGGTTTGACCGTCTTTATAAGTGGTGAAATCCTGCGCCTGGGCGGTCGGGATGGTCTGGTTGCGCGGCACGATGCGCTCGACCAGCCCGCCCAGGGTCTCGATGCCAAGCGACAAAGGGATCACATCGAGCAACAGCAAGTCGTCGCCCGCGTTGTTGCCGGCCAACTGGTTGGCCTGAATGGCAGCGCCCAGTGCCACCACTTCGTCCGGGTTGAGGTTATTCAAGGGTGCGCGTCCAAAAAATTGGGCGACCGCCTGCTGGATTTGCGGCATGCGGGTGGAGCCTCCGACCATCACCACGCCCTTGACTTCATCGACGCTCAATTTGGCATCGCGCAAGGTCTTGCGCACGGCATGCAGGGTGCGTGCGGTCAAACTCTGGGTGGCCGCCTCAAATTGCGCAATACTTACATCAAATAGGAGCTCAGCCCCCGTCAGTACTGCGTTAATAGCTACTGAATTTGTAGTACTCAAAGCTTCTTTGCAGGCCCGCGCCGCGACCTTGAGCGCGGCTTTGTCGGCGGCGGTGCGCAACACTGCACCGGTCTGTGCCAACACCCAGTCGGCCAGGGCGTGGTCGTAATCGTCGCCACCCAGCGCCGAGTCGCCACCGGTGGCCACGACTTCAAAAACACCTTGCGTCAGCCGCAAAATTGAAATATCAAAGGTGCCACCACCCAAATCGTAAATGGCGTAAACGCCTTCGCTGGCGTTGTCCAGACCATAGGCAAGCGCTGCTGCCGTGGGTTCATTGATGAGACGCAACACATGGAGACCCGCCAGTTTGGCCGCATCTTTGGTGGCCTGGCGCTGGGCGTCGTCAAAATAGGCGGGCACCGTGATCACGGCGCCGTACAAATCGTCATTGAACGTGTCTTCAGCGCGGTAACGCAAAGTTGCCAATAGATCGCCACTCACCTCGACCGGCGACTTTTCGCCCTGCACCGTCTGCAAGCCCAGCATGCCGGGATGATCAACAAAATGGTAGGGCAGCTTCTGCGCGCCAACGACATCCTTTAAACCACGCCCCATGAAGCGCTTGACCGAGGCGATGGTGTTGACCGGGTCAAGCGCCAGCGCCGCTTGCGCCTCATACCCGATTTGACGTCCACCGCCTGCGAGATAGCGCACCACCGAGGGCAGGATCACGCGGCCCTGCGCGTCAGGCAGACATTCGGCGACGCCATGGCGCACCGAAGCGAGCAGTGAATGGGTCGTACCCAGGTCAATGCCAACCGCAATGCGGCGTTGGTGCGGATTAGGGGTTTGACCGGGTTCGGATATTTGTAATAGCGCCATGTTTATGTTTTTTAAATGAGGCGTTGTTGTCCCTGCGCGGGCATGGACATCTGGTCCAGGCGGGCGTGTACATCATGGTCAAAACGTTCGATGAACATCAGCGTCCTCACTTGTTGCACCGCCTGCAAATAGTCGTGTTGCTGGTCCAGAAATTGCTCGCATTTTAATAGCTCATCACGCATAGCCAGCTTGACCTGGAGGCTTAAATCATCCATATCTGACAAGCTGTTGGCGTCATCGAGCGCTTCGCGCCAGTCCATTTGCTGCATCAAAAACTCAGGCGGCATGGCGGTGTTGTTCTCGGCATTCACTGCCGCACCGTGCAGTTCACACAGGTAAGCCGCGCGTTTAAGCGGGTCTTTGAGGCGCCGGTAGGCCTCGTTGATGCGCACCGACCATTGCAAGGCCACGCGCTGGGCGGCGGCCCCTTGGGCCGCGAATTTATCCGGGTGCGCTTCGCGCTGCAGGTCTTTCCAGCGCGCGTCAATGGCCGCACGGTCTTGCGCAAACTGAGGCGCCAGGCCGAACAGCTCAAAATCGTTGGATTGGAGATTCATTGCGCTTGCAGATCAATAGGAGATTAGGCGCGAAGCCGCCGACAGTACGGACGTACGGCAAGGCGAAGCAACAACATATCGTATTGATCTGGAAGTGCAATCACACCCGAAACGACTCGCCGCAGCCACAGCGATCACGCTCTCTGGGGTTGTTGAATTTGAAGCCTTCATTGAGACCTTCACGCACAAAGTCAAGCTCGGTGCCGTCCAGGTAAGCAAAACTTTTGGGCTCGATCAGCACCTTGACACCATGACCCTCAAACACCATGTCTTCGGGCTCAATCGCGTCCACGTACTCCAGTTTGTAAGCCAGGCCCGAGCAGCCCGTGGTCTTGACGCCCAGGCGCACGCCCACGCCCTTGCCGCGTTTGGTAAGGTATCGGTTGACGTGCCGGGCAGCAGCTTCAGTTAGCGTAACGGCCATGATTTTAGTTTTTGATCAGTTGAGGACAGGCTGGTTCGCTTGGCGCCACGACGGTTTGTCCCGCAGGCTATTGAATATGTTTTTTACGGTAGTCGTCCACCGCTGCCTTGATGGCATCCTCGGCCAGAATGGAGCAGTGGATCTTGACCGGCGGCAAGGCCAATTCTTCAGCGATCTCGCTGTTTTTAAGCGCTGCAGCCTGATCCAGCGTTTTGCCTTTGACCCATTCCGTCACCAACGACGACGACGCGATGGCCGAGCCACAGCCATAGGTCTTGAAACGCGCGTCTTCAATGATGCCGGTCTCATGATTCACCTTGATCTGCAACTTCATCACATCACCACAGGCCGGGGCGCCGACCATGCCGGTACCGACCGAGTCATCGCCTTTGTCGAATGAGCCGACATTGCGCGGGTTCTCGTAGTGGTCAACCACTTTTTCTGAATATGCCATTTTGTTTTTCCTTAAATCAGATGGGGACAGAACTCGCAGCTTCACCGCTGCGAACAGTCCCGCACCGCTTCATGTGCTAGTGGGCCGCCCACTCGATGCTGCTGATGTCAACGCCTTCTTGGTACATGTCCCACAGCGGACTCAAGTCGCGCAGCTTGGCCACGTTGAACTTGATGGTCTCGATCGCGTAGTCAATTTCTTCTTCGGTGGTCCAACGGCCAATTGTCATGCGCAGGCTGCTGTGCGCCAGTTCGTCGCTGCGGCCCAGGGCGCGCAGCACGTAGCTGGGCTCCAGAGACGCGGAGGTGCAGGCCGAGCCACTGGACACCGCCAGCCCCTTGATGCCCATCATCAAGGACTCGCCTTCGACGTAGTTAAAGCTCATGTTGAGGTTGTGCGGCACGCGTTTTTCAAGGTGGCCGTTGATGAATACCTGTTCGATATCTTTCAGACCGGCCAGCATGCGGTCGTGCAGCGCCTGAATGCGGATATTTTCACCCGCCATCTCTTCTTGGGCAATGCGGTAGGCCTCGCCCATGCCGACGATTTGATGGGTCGGCAAGGTGCCCGAGCGCATGCCGCGCTCATGACCGCCACCGTGCATTTGCGCCTCAATGCGGATGCGCGGTTTACGCCGCACAAACAGGGCACCCATGCCTTTGGGACCGTAAGTTTTATGGGCGGTCAGGCTCATCAAGTCGACCGGCAATTGACCCAAGTCAATCTCCACCCGGCCAGTCGCTTGCGCCGCATCGACGTGAAAAATAACCCCCTTTTCACGGCAAATGGCGCCAATCGCCGCAATGTCCTGAATGACACCGATCTCGTTATTCACAAACATGACACTCGCCAAAATGGTATCGGGGCGAATGGCGGCTTTGAAGGCGTCAAGATTGAGCAAGCCATCTTCCTGCACATCCAGATACGTGACGGCAAAGCCCTGGCGCTCCAACTCGCGGCAGGTGTCGAGCACCGCCTTGTGCTCGGTCTTGACCGTGATGATGTGCTTGCCTTTGGTCTGGTAAAAATGCGCCGCCCCTTTCAACGCCAGGTTGTTGGACTCGGTCGCACCCGAGGTCCAGACGATTTCTCTGGGATCGGCGCCAATCAGCGAGGCCACCTGTGCGCGGGCTTTTTCGATGGCCGCCTCCGCTTCCCAGCCCCAGGCATGGCTGCGGGAGGCCGGGTTGCCAAAGTGCTGGCGCAACCAGGGAATCATGGCATCCACCACCCGTTGATCACACGGGCTGGTGGCGCTGTAGTCCATATAAATCGGAAAATGCGGTGTGGTTTCCATGGGGCTCGCTGCGGCTACTTTAAAAAGACTGGATTATCGACCGGCAGGCTCTACATTTTTTAAGAAGACGTTGCCCAAAGCAAACACTGAATTCGGAATGTTCATCCGAATCGGCTTGATCGTCGGCATGCTGGAAATGGCGCGTTTGAGGGTTGGTTTGTCCTCGACCTGCAACCCTTTCGCCACTTGCTCATCCACCAGTTGTTGCAAAGTGACCGAATCCAAAAATTCCACCATCTTTGTATTCAATGCGGTCCACAGGTCATGCGTCATGCAACGGGTACCCTCGCCCAAGCAATTTTCCTTGCCTGCACAGTGGGTAGCATCAATGGGTTCATCCACCGACGTGATGATTTCCGCCACCGTGATCTCGGCCGGATGGCGCGCCAGCGTGTAACCGCCGCCGGGACCGCGCGTGGATTCCACCAACTCATGGCGCCGCAGTTTGCCGAACAACTGCTCCAGATAAGACAGCGAAATCTGCTGACGCTGGCTGATGGCCGCCAAGGTGACCGGTCCGTTGCTCTGACGCAAACCCAAATCAATCATCGCGGTGACCGCAAATCGGCCTTTGGTTGTGAGACGCATTGCAAACTCCTTCAATCCTGTTTAGTTGACTAATTTTGTCAAGTATAACTATAAACCAGAAAGCTCACCCGAGTGAGCAGACTGAACAGTATTTTTTCAAGCCTTGGCGCCTGCCGCAATGACGGCCAAGTTGTCGCTGCCCGCGGCACCAAAGGCCTGTGCCTTCAAATTTCCCAACTGGTCACGCACCCGGGCCGCTTTCTCGAACTCCAGATTGCGGGCATGCTCCATCATGAGTTTTTCCAGGCGCTTGATTTCGCGTGAAATGTCTTTCTCGCTCATATCCTCTACCTGCGCGCGCTGCATCGCGTCACGCTCCAGTTTCTCGGCTTCTTTGCCCGCCTTGTCGCTGTAAACGCCGTCAATTAAATCCTTGACTTGTTTCACGATGCTGCGCGGCGTGATGCCTTGCGCCAGGTTATGCGCCACCTGCTTCACCCGGCGCCGTTCGGTCTCACCGATGGCCTTTTTCATCGACTCGGTCACCTTGTCAGCGTACAAAATCGCCCTGCCCTCCAGGTTGCGCGCCGCCCGGCCAATGGTTTGAATCAGCGAGCGCTCCGAGCGCAAAAATCCCTCTTTATCGGCATCCAGAATCGCCACCAGTGATACCTCGGGAATGTCCAGCCCCTCGCGCAGCAGGTTGATGCCGACCAGCACATCGAACGCACCCAAGCGCAGATCGCGCAAGATCTCGACCCGCTCCACGGTGTCAATATCACTGTGCAGGTAGCGCACTTTCACGCCGTTTTCACTCAGGTAATCCGTCAGTTGCTCAGCCATGCGCTTGGTCAGCGTGGTGATCAACACGCGCTCGTGCTTTTCGACGCGAATACGAATCTCCTGCAACACATCGTCCACCTGGTTCAGCGCCGGGCGCACCTCCACCTCGGGGTCGACCAGGCCCGTGGGGCGCACCAGTTGCTCCACGACCTTGCCCGCATGGTCTTTTTCCCACTGGGCAGGCGTGGCCGAGACAAAAATAGCCTGGCGCATGCGGGATTCGAACTCTTCAAACTTGAGCGGCCGGTTGTCCAGCGCACTGGGCAGCCTGAAACCATATTCAACCAGGGTGGTCTTGCGTGAGCGGTCACCGTTGTACATGCCGCCAAACTGACCAATCAATACATGGGACTCATCCAGAAACATCACCGCATCTTTGGGCAGGTAATCGGTCAAGGTGGCAGGCGGTTCACCGGGCGCGGCACCGCTCAGGTGCCGGGAATAGTTTTCAATGCCCTTGCAATGCCCAACCTCACTGAGCATTTCCAGATCAAAGCGGGTGCGCTGTTCAATGCGCTGCGCTTCCACCAATTTGCCCTGACTGACGAACTCCTTGATGCGATCTCCCAGCTCGATCTTGATCGCCTCCACCGCTGACAGCACCTGCTCGCGCGGTGTGACGTAGTGGCTGCTGGGGTAGACGGTGAAACGGGGAATCCTTTGCCGGATGCGCCCGGTGAGCGGGTCAAACAGTTGCAACGACTCGATCTCGTCGTCAAACAGCTCAACGCGGATCGCCATCTCACTGTGCTCCGCCGGAAAGATGTCAATGGTGTCACCCCGCACCCGAAACGCGCCGCGTGAAAAATCGACGTCGTTGCGCTGGTACTGCATACGCACCAGTTGCGCAATCATGTCGCGCTGGCCCATTTTGTCGCCGGCGCGTAGCGTCATCACCATCTTGTGATACGCCTCCGGCTGGCCAATACCGTAAATAGCGGACACCGTGGCCACGATCACCACGTCACGACGTTCCAGCACGCTTTTGGTACAGCTCAAGCGCATCTGCTCGATGTGTTCGTTGATCGCCGAGTCTTTCTCGATGAATAAATCACGCTGCGGCACATAGGCTTCGGGCTGGTAGTAATCGTAATAGCTGACGAAATACTCGACCGCGTTTTTCGGAAAGAACTCGCGGAATTCGCTGTAGAGCTGCGCCGCCAGCGTCTTGTTGGGCGCAAAAACAATCGCAGGTCGCCCGAGACGGGCGATCACATTGGCCATGGTGAAGGTTTTGCCCGAGCCTGTCACGCCCAGCAAAATCTGGAACACCTCGCCGTCATGGATGCCATCAACCAGCTGGTTGATGGCATCGGGCTGGTCGCCCGCCGGGGGGTAAGGCTGGTACAGCTCGAACGGCGAATCGGGATAGCGCACAAAGATGCCGGGGTGAACCGGTTCAGCCTCAGGGGACATGACAAGCGTGGCAGGGGAGGATTCAGTCATAAAAAGGCCCGTCGGCACGGAAAGCGGTCGGTAAAATAGCTGTTTGCAATCCGGCAAAGCCTTCATTCTCGGTTTTTTTCCAATACCACACTGAACAGGAACATTCCATGTCACTTTTTTCCGCTGTCGAAATGGCCCCGCGCGACCCGATTCTGGGTCTCAACGAGCAATTCAATGCCGACACCAACCCGGCCAAGGTCAACCTGGGTGTGGGCGTGTACTTTGACGACAACGGCAAACTGCCCCTGTTGCAATGTGTACGGGAGGCCGAGAAAGCCATGCTGGAGGCGCCCAAACCGCACGGTTACCTGCCAATTGACGGCATTGCCGCTTACGACCTCGCCGTCAAGGCACTGGTCTTTGGTGCCGACAGTGAACCTGTCAAGAGCGGGCGCATTGCCACCATCCAGGCGCTGGGCGGTACCGGTGGCCTCAAGGTGGGCGCTGACTTTTTGAAAAAGCTCAAGCCCGGCGCCAAGGTATTGATCAGCGACCCGAGCTGGGAGAACCACCGCGCGCTTTTCACCAATGCGGGTTTTACGGTGGAGTCCTACCGCTACTACGATGCCGCCACGCGCGGCCTGGACTTTGCAGGCATGCTGGCCGACCTGAACGCTGCCGCTGCCGGCACCGTGGTGGTACTGCACGCCTGCTGCCACAACCCGACCGGCTATGACATCACCCCGGCCCAGTGGGACCAGGTGATTGCTACCGTCAAAGCCAAGAACCTGGCGCCTTTCCTCGACATGGCTTACCAGGGCTTTGGCTACGGCCTGAGCGAAGACGGCGCGGTCATTGGCAAGTTTGTCGCCGCTGGCCTGACCTTTTTTGTAGCCACCAGTTTCAGCAAGAGCTTCAGCCTGTACGGCGAACGCGTGGGTGCCCTGAGCGTTCTGTGCGAAAACCGAGAAGAAGCCAGTCGCGTGTTGAGCCAGCTCAAGGTCGTGATTCGTACCAACTACAGCAACCCGCCTACCCATGGTGGCGCCATCGTAACCATCGTGCTCGATACGCCTGCGCTACGCGCCCTGTGGGAGCAAGAGCTGGGCGATATGCGGGTGCGCATCAAGGCCATGCGCCAAAAGCTGGTGGACGGCCTGAAGGCCGCGGGCATCAAGCAAGACATGAGCTTCATCACGCAACAAATCGGCATGTTCAGCTACTCCGGGCTCAACAAAGACCAGATGGTGCGCCTGCGCGCGGAATTTGGCGTCTATGGCACCGACACCGGTCGCATGTGTGTGGCCGCGCTCAACAGCAAGAACGTTGATTACGTCTGCGCGGCGATTGCCAAGGTGATTTGAGTTTACCCAAAACTTTAAGCCAAATAGCTGCTTAGCCCCCGTGGAACGGGCGTCAGCAGCTATTTTTTTAATAGCATAATAATGAGTGCCATGAAATCCATCAATATCATTGGCGGCGGTCGGGTTGGCAAGACCTTGGGCCGCGCTTGGCACAGCAGCGCCAGCTACCGCGTGCAGGATGTGCTGACTCGCTCGCTGGCGTCGGCCCAGCAGGCCGTCGCCTTTATTGGCGCGGGACACGCCACCGCAGCGCTGGCGGATTTGCGCTCGGCGGATGTCTGGATGCTGGCGGTGCCCGACAGTCAAATTGCACCCACTGCCGCGGCACTGGCGCAAGCCGTCGCAACCCGGCCCTCATCCGACCGACCCCAACCCGGCAATCCACCCCCCATTGCTTTTCATTGCAGCGGCGCACTCTCGGCCGACGAACTGGCGCCGCTGCGCGCGCTAGGCTGGCAAGTGGCCAGCGCGCACTGTCTGCTCAGTTTTGCCAACCCTGGCCTGGCGCTGCAGCAATTGGCCGGCACGCCCTGCGCACTCGAGGGCGACCCGGCGGCAGTCAGCGCGCTGCAACCCGCATTCGAACACCTAGGTGCCCGCTGTTTCGGGCTGGCGGCTGAGCACAAATTGCTTTATCACGCTGGCGCCGTGTTTGCCACCAATTTTCTGCCGGTGCTCCAAGACCTGGCGCAGCAACTGTGGCTTGACAGCGGGATGCCCGCGGGTATGGCGGCGCAGCTCCACAGCACGCTGCTGCGCAATGCGGTTGACAACCTCCTGGCACTCGGCCCCGTTGGCGCCCTGACGGGTCCCGCTGCCCGCGGCGACCTGGCCCTGGTGCAGCGCCAAGGCGAGGCTGTTGCCCAATGGAACGCCACCGCGGGCGAGGCCTACCGGTCGCTCAGTCAACTGGCTGCCAAACTGGCCGCCTCTTGAGCGTCGCTTGCTCGGCGGCGCGTCTGCATCAAATGGGGAAGCCCTGGATTGTCGGCTGCTGAACATCAATCTATTGAGCGAGGTCAAGCTTCCAAGGGGCCCAAAGGAACCCCGTCAGTTATGATCAAACACTGTTCTTGACCCTCTAAGGAAAGCAATGTCTGCCTGGTTTTCATATGTTTTTATTGGCGTGTTTGTCGTTCTTTCCAGCACGGCTATCTTCTTCTTCGCGCTGACGCGCGGCACCCTGATCGTGCGCGGCGCGATGGGCCGGTCGCAGGACCCTGCAGCCCACGTCTACCCCCTTTATTCGAACATGCGGCTGATCAAGTTGATCGATTTTCAACCAATCATTGCCGCCATCCTGCTGTTTCAATACGACCGCTTGGTCTCGGCGATTACCAGTGGCTTGCACCACACGGACTTGCGCGGCAAAAAAGTGCTGATCACATCTTGCGCTTTTGGCAATGTCATTCCGCGCGTGGTCGGCGCTGCCGTCAAGTCGGGCGCCCAGCGTGTGCTGATTGCCGACATCATCAAAAACGAGCTGCTGCATGCCAACAGCAAAATGCCTGAGTTCGCAGGCAAACTCGAGTTTTTGCAAGAAAACGCCACCGCCATGAAGCAGCCCGATGAATCGGTCGACGCCAATGTGATGTTTTTGTTGCTGCACGAGTTGCCGCACGAGCTCAAGGGCAAGGCCTTGAGTGAAGCCATGCGCGTGCTAACCCCGGGC
This sequence comes from Gammaproteobacteria bacterium, assembly GCA_025359085.1. GTDB lineage: Bacteria > Pseudomonadota > Gammaproteobacteria > Burkholderiales > Burkholderiaceae_C > Rhodoferax. The sequence goes on along the minus strand of JANYHL010000021.1, from coordinate 26,488 downwards.
GGCAAACTCTACCTGGCCGAATTTCATCGGCCTGAACTGTGGGTGCTGCGTGCGCTGAGCTGGACTTACTTCAAGGTGTTCGAGCCGCTGGGCCTGGCACTCTGGGATTCACATGACCCAGTCAAGCAACTCGAAGCCCTGGGGGGTTTGACCTGTGAACGCCGCACCGTGTTCTTCGGTAACTTCCAGGTCGTCACCGCCACCAAAAACCTCAGACCTTGAGGTTTTTGGCGGGATCGCCCGCGCTTACTTGAGTGCTTTGAACCGCATGCGATGCGGTTTGGCACCTTCTTCTCCCAGGCGTTTGCGCTTGTCGGCTTCGTATTCCTGGTAGTTGCCATCAAAGAAGGTCCACTGGCTATCCCCCTCACAAGCCAAGATGTGAGTAGCAATACGGTCCAAAAACCAGCGGTCATGACTGATGACCATGATCGAGCCGGCAAACTCCAGCAAGGCGTCTTCCAAAGCCCGCAAAGTTTCCACGTCCAGATCGTTGGACGGCTCATCGAGCATCAACACATTGCCACCCGCGATCAGGGTTTTAGCCAGATGCAAGCGTCCACGTTCACCGCCTGACAAGGTGCCAACCCGTTTTTGTTGATCGGCACCGTTGAAGTTGAAGCGCCCGCAATAGGCCCGGCTGGCCATCTGGAACTTGCCGATATTCAAGATATCGAGTCCGCCCGAGACGTCTTCCCAAACGGTCTTTTCATTCGCCAGATCGTCACGATTTTGGTCCACAAACGCCATCTTGACGGTGGCGCCAATCTTGACCTCGCCACTGTCGGGCTTTTCTTTGCCGGCGATCATGCGGAACAAGGTCGATTTACCGGCACCGTTGGGACCAATAATGCCGACGATGGCACCGGCTGGCACTTTGAAGCTCAGGTTGTCAATGAGCATGCGGTTGCCAAACGACTTGCTGACATTGACAAATTCGATCACTTCATTGCCGAGACGATCAGCCACCGGAATGAATATTTCATTGGTTTCGTTGCGCTTCTGGTATTCAAAGTCAGACAGTTCTTCAAAGCGGGCCAGACGTGCCTTGCTCTTGGCCTGGCGTGCCTTGGGGTTCTGGCGTGACCATTCCAGCTCTTTCTTGAGCGCCTTGGCCCGCGATTCTTCACCCTTTTGTTCTTGCGACAGACGCTCCTGCTTTTGATCCAGCCACGCGCTGTAGTTGCCTTTGTAAGGCATGCCCGCACCACGGTCGAGCTCCAGAATCCACTCGGCGGCATTGTCCAGAAAATAGCGATCATGGGTGATGGCAACCACGGTGCCGGGGTAGCGCTTCAAAAACTGTTCCAGCCAGTCCACCGATTCGGCATCGAGGTGATTGGTGGGTTCGTCAAGCAGCAACATGTCAGGCTTGGATAGCAGCAGGCGGCACAGGGCGACCCGGCGTTTTTCGCCTCCGGAGAGCAACCCGACCTTGGCTTCCCACGGTGGCAAGCGCAAGGCGTCGGCCGCAATCTCCAGCTGGTGTTCGGTGTCGGTCCCGGTACTGCCAATAATCGCCTCCATCCGGGCTTGCTCTTCGGCCAGCGCATCAAAGTCGGCATCTTCTTCGCCGTAGGCCGCGTAAATTTCTTCCAGCCGGGCTTTGGCTTTGAACACATCGCCCATGCCCGCCTCCACGCTTTCGCGCACCGTCTGCTCGGGGTCGAGTTGCGGCTCTTGCGGCAAGTAGCCAATGTTCAGGCCCGCCATCGGGATGGCTTCGCCTTCGAACTCCTTGTCGACCCCGGCCATGATCTTGAGCAGGGTGGATTTGCCGGAACCATTGGTACCCAGCACACCAATCTTGGCGCCCGGGAAGAAGCTAAGGGAAATGTCTTTGAGAATGAACTTTTTCGGCGGAACAATCTTGCCGAGGTGGTTCATGGAGAATACGTATTGAGCCATGGGTCGTGCTGGGTATTTCTAAATGGAAACCTGACATTATCGACGGTTCGCCGGGCGCCGCCGCGCCACGCGTCTGGATCAAGGCTGATTCTCCACCCGACCCAGGTCATTTTGCAGCGCAGTCTGGGCCACGGCGTCGAGCGCGTTGTCAACCACATGACCGTCTGAGATGAAGCGGACCCGGCCCTGCATCCGCAGGCGCTCCATGGTGCGCCGGGACATTGAATGCGCCACCCCGCCGCGGGAAATGAACATGAAAAGAGTCCGATGCGGGCTGGCCCAGGTCAATTGCGCACGCAGCCACTCATCGTCCACAATCAGTTCCACCCAAGCCCCGGGGTTCAGTGCCACCGCCGACCAGGGGCGCTGAACATCGGCATCGGGTTGATGTTGCGCATCGGTCGCCACATAACCCGATTCCTGGGCCTCGTCATCAGCGACCCAGAAACCTTCTTCATCCCGCGTGTCAGGCATATCCATCAGGTTGCCGACACCCGAGCGCTCGCCTGTTGCCTGGGCCATCGGCTCTGCATCACTGGCAACGGGAGCAGCGCGGCGGCCCTCAAAGGCATGTTCATGCAGCGTGATCAAGGCGTCAAACAAGACCGGAATACGTTCCTGCGGATACTGAATCAGCTGCAAGCCGCGGCGCAACTTGATCAGCAAATTGGGCACCAACTCCACCAGTCTGACCCGATTGCGCCGGGTCAGTTGATGTTGCACACTCCAAAGCAGATCATCCACCAACGCCAGGTAGCCGCCAGGGTCAGTGCTGCCATCGGCGCACCCCAACTGCGACTCTGCCACTACTTGTGCCCAGGGTCCACGCAGGAAAGCGTTCACCATTTCAGGAATTTCCCTGTCTTTTTGACGTTCCGCAAACTCATCGGCCAGCCGCTGCGCCAGCAGATTTCTTTGTTCCACGTGCAGCAAGGCGCGCGCTGCTTCTTCTTGTTGTTGGCGCTGCGCTGCTTCTTCAAGCGCCCAACCGGCTTCAAGTTGACGCAGCACTTGCGCAAACGAAGCGGCGTCACTATCGCCACTGCTCAAAGCGCCAACCGCCTCTGAAATGGAGCTCAGGAAGCGCGAAAAACCCTCATCATTTTCAGAGGTATAGCCCAAACTGCGGTGCGTCACCCGGTCCAGAAACTGTCGCGCCGGGTGCTGGCGCTCGCTAAAAAACCGGGAATCGGCATCGGAGAGCGTCAACAGCACCTGTTCCAGCGTCTTGATGAGCGTGCGGACTTTGAGCAGCAGTCTTTCGTCTTGCATCAGGTTGTCCAGCATCAGCCGGACCACTTCGGCCCCGAGTTGACGGCCCAACTGCTTGCCCTGAGTCGGCTCCCGCAGCACCGTCTGCACGGGGGCTTGCAGCGGCACGCCTGGAACAACGGGCAGGCGGGCGCGTTGCACCAGACGTTTCATCATGGGCTCTATCAACCTCATGTCTTCCAGCGCGTCATAGCAGGCGGGCACTGTGTGCAAAAAATCCTGCACGCCCTGATTGCCTTGCGCACCATTGAGCTCACCCGAGAGCAGCTTGCGCAGCTTGTCAAGCGTCACCAGAGCGCGTGATATCGCGTTCTCGCCGCCCTTTCCCGGTGCTGCATGCGCACCCGACCATGCGCCCACGGGCGAGGCCGGCTCGATGCCCTGTGAGCGCAACCAGCTGCAGACTTCACGGTAGAGCCCACGCAAGCCCACCCCCAGCAATCCGGCGGCTGGCGTGATGAGTGCCGCGCGCGCTTGCTCAGTCGGCGCATGCTCGGCCAGGCTGGCCTGCAATGCCTGCACAAAAACATCGGGTTGGAGCGGGTTGATCTGCGGCTGCACCGTGATCCATCCCAACAGACTGCTGACCAGGGCATCCAACGTTGGCAGCAGATCATCGACACAGCGGAGAACCTCCTGTTGCGCCATCGCAAATTCAATGCTGGCATCGATCTTGCGGGCGTCGAGTTGCTGCAAATCGTCAAACCGCAGTGAGGGCTGCTCGGCCAAATGTTGTGTGCCCCTGTTGTACAAACCCAGTCGCAACTGCGTTTTGAACGTTGCTTTAACGGCCGTGGCCTGCGTCAACAACAAATCAGTCACGGTCTGGCTGACCAGGAAGGCCGCTCCAAAAGCGCGTTTATCCTCGGTTAGCGCGGCCGCTTTGGCCAAACCTCGCAGCACATTCTCCATCAGGTTATCGGCCTGCAGCAACACGGCTTCCAGACAGTCCCGCAAAGAGGGGGAACTGCCGGACTGGTCGTGCACGATGTCGCTGTGTCCATGCAAAAATTTATTCATCGAGAATGGCTCCCGTATTCCAAATTCAATCCGTCGCTCCGATTCTCCGCTCTGCCACCAAATGGTGCTTGCTTTGGTAACAGATTGTTTCCAATCGGTCTGCTTTGACCCCACTCGGGGTCGCTCGCGGGAGTCGACGCCATGGGCGCGGCACGGGACAATCCCGTGAATTCCATGCGGCCATGGGTAAACGGTTCACAACATGCGACAATAGCGTCAGTTGCGGAGCGTCAGTTGCCCGCCACGCCAGCAACTTGCTGGGAACCGAAGCCTCGCGCAAACGTTCACCCTTTGTACCCCATCTGCCTTTGACTGATTCAGTGCTTCCAGCACCGAGCGGGCCGATGCCACAGCGCCCAGGATAGGCGCCAAACCATGAAATTTGAAGAACTAAATCTGGCTCCGGCCATTATCAAAGCCGTGCTTGAGCAAGGCTACGAGACCCCGACGCCGATTCAAGCGCAAGCCATTCCGGCCGTGCTTGACGGCCATGATCTGCTCGGTGGCGCCCAAACCGGCACCGGCAAGACCGCTGCCTTTGTGCTGCCCATGCTGCACAAACTGAGCCAAAACGAAGCACCCCGCAACAAATTCGGTGGCCTCGGCATTCGGGCCCTGGTGCTGACCCCCACACGTGAACTCGCCGCTCAGGTCGAAGAAGCGGTACAGACCTATGGCAAATACGTCGAACTGACGTCGACCGTCATTTTTGGCGGCGTCGGCATGAACCCGCAAATCAGCCGCGTCAAAAAAGGCGTGGACATTCTGGTGGCCACACCGGGTCGCCTGCTGGACCTGCTGCAGCAAGGCGTGCTGGATTTGAGTCAGGTGCAAATCCTGGTGCTCGACGAAGCCGACCGCATGCTCGACATGGGGTTCATCCATGACGTTAAAAAAGTGCTGGCCGTGGTCCCAAAAGACAAGCAGAGCCTGCTGTTCTCGGCCACTTTCAGTGAAGAAATTCGCGATCTCGCCGCCACGCTGCTCAAAAGCCCCCTCACCATCCAGGTGACGCCGCGCAACACCACCGTGCAGCGCATCACGCAGCTCATTCACCCCGTGGGTCGGGGCAAAAAGAAAGCGCTGCTGGCGCACATCATTCAGGAGCACAACTGGAGCCAGGTGCTGGTGTTCACCCGCACCAAATTTGGCGCCAACAACGTCGCCGAATTTTTGACCAAGAACGGCATCAATGCCATGGCCCTGCACGGCAACAAGAGCCAGGCAGCGCGCACGCAGGCGCTGGCCGGGTTCAAGAGCGGCGACATTCGCGCTCTGGTCGCCACCGACATTGCCGCCCGCGGCATCGACATTGATGACTTGCCGCACGTGGTGAACTACGACATCCCCAACGTCTGCGAAGACTACGTGCACCGCATTGGCCGCACCGGGCGCGCCGGCGCCGATGGCGCTGCCGTCAATCTGGTGTGTCTGGACGAAGAAGGCTTCATGCAGGCGATTGAACGCTTTACCAAACAGGACATCCAAGTCCAGATCATTGAAGGCTTTATGCCCGAGCCCGGCGAGCAGGCCGAGCCGATCGCCATGGGCCGCCAGACCATTTGGGGTGGCGCGGGCAAGCCGCCCAGCCGCGATGTCATGCAGGCCGCGGCCAGAAACGCACGCACCGAAATGCTGCAGCGCGTGCGCGAGAGCAAGGGGCCGCAGGGTGAGCGCGGTGGCCGTCCCGGTGGTCGCAGCGGCGCTGGTGGTGGCCGAAACGGCGGCGGTGGCGGTCGGAGTGCAAATGGCGGTGGTGAGCGCTCAACTGAGCCGCGCAATTACGCCTCAACAGAACCCCGCAGTCACGCAACGGCGGCCGAACAGGCCGTACGCAGCCCCGGCCAGCGCCCCGCGCAAGGACGCGGCGGCAATGGTGGTGGTTACGGCGGCGGCAACCCGGCACCGTCACGGTCGCCATCGGGCCAGCCTGACCCGATGCGCACCAGCGTCGACATGATGGCCGAACGCGGCGCGCGCCGTGGCGGCGGTGGTTTTGGCGGTGGCAACCGCACGGGAGGTTCTTATGCAGGATCAGGTGGACGCTCCGGCGGCGGCGCGGGTGGCTTTGCTGGCGGGGGCAACGGGTCTCGTGGGCCGGGCAGTTCTCGCGGCTCTTTTAACCGATAAGCGTTATACGGCGGTTCACTGTGTGGGCCGTCGACCCTTAACGCTCCAACACTCCAAGCTGTTCAGCCACGTGGTGGATTTCGCCACGCTGTCTGCGCTACCGGGCATTGGTCATGTGGACGACGTCTTTATTGCGCTCGGCACGACGCTCAAGGTGGCCGGTAGCCAGACCGCTTTTCGTGCGCTTGATTTTGAAGCTATTGTGGCGCTAGCCCGCGTCAGCAAAGCCTTAGGTGCTACAAAATTAGGAATAGTCAGCGCCTTGGGCGCGAACCCGTCGTCCCGGGTGTTCTACAACCGGGTCAAGGGCGAAATGGAGCAAGCGCTCAGCCAACTCGGTTATCCGGTGTTGATCATTGCTCGTCCGTCGCTGCTGACGGGCGACCGCGATGCCTTGGCACAAGCCGCCCGTCCCGCTGAAAAACTGGGTTTGTTCGCCATGACGCTGCTCAAGCCCCTGATTCCCGCCAACTACCGACCGGTTGCAGCTACGCAAGTGGCGCGCGCCTTGCTCAGCACCGTCCACAGCACGGAACGCGGTACGCGCGTTTTAAGCTCGGGCGAGATGCAGGCAGTCAAGTCAGTTTGAGACCCCAGGCTGCCCTGGCACCGGCGCCCACGGCGAGACCGACGGTCCAGAACACCACCGACACCCCCACCACCGCCCCGACGGAGCCAAACAACATCGGCATCATCACGCTCGACGCGTTGATGCTCATCATGCGCAGACCGAGTGCTTCACCGTGGCGCGCCTCAGGCGTGATCTGGTGCAAGGTGCTCATGATCATGGGCTGTACCGAGCCCAATGCCAGGCCCAGCAGAACGGAACACGCGCCCATCGCCAGCGGGGTCGTCATCAGGGGATAGACCGCAAACAGCGTCGCCGTGCCGACCATGGCGCTGGTCACCACCGCCCGTTCCGACGCCCGCGCTGCCAACAGCGGCAGCGCCACCCGCACCAACGTGGCCGCGAGCGCAAAAGCGGCCAGGAGGGCGCCGATCACCGAGGCACTGAAACCACGCTCGTGCCCCAATACCGGCACCACAAGTGTGTGCACATCCCAGCATGAGGACAGCAGCCAGTTGACCAGCATCAGACGCCGCATCAAGGGCTCCCGAAACAGATCCCAGGCCCGACCGCGAGTGACACCCGCCTGCTGCACCACCGGCGGCAACTCCTGCGTGCGGCGCACCCACAGCCAAGTGGCAAGGGGCAGCAGGGCCAGGCAGAAGAAGGTCAGGCGAAACCCGCCGTAGTCAATCAACAAGCCAGCCGCCATGGGGCCGACAAAATTCGCCACCGCCGGGCCGATGGAGAGCCAGCTGAAAAATTTTCTCAACTCCGTGGTGTTTTGGGCCGACCGTCCGACATAGCGCTGCAAGGTGATGGCAGCCACACCCGTGGCACCACCCGTCAGCAGCGCGCTCAGGCACAACACCGGAAAGACCGGAAAAGCGGCGGCCAGACCCGCCCCACCGACACTCGCCCACACGCAAAAGCCCATCGACCGCCGGTAGCCGTGACGGTCCGCATAGCGCCCGGCGGGCAAGGCCAAAATGACCTGCGTCAAGGCAAACAGCGACAACAGCATGCCCACCGCCAGCGCGCTGAAGCCCTCGCGCAGCGCCATCAGAGGCGCAGCCAGGCGCAGACCGGCCATGCAGGCGTGCAGACAAACATGCCCGCCAATCAGGCGTGCCAGCCCGACCGGGGTCAAGGGGTCACTGCCAGTGGCCGGGCTCACGCCTGATCCGGCGCCGTATCACGGTCCAGGTCTTGGTCGATCAAAATCAGCGTTGCCACCTGGGGTTCGGGCAGCGCCTCGACTTTTTTCAAGGCCCGACCCATGGCGCGGCTGCGGGTCTCGGCGCTGTCAAGCGTCTTGAGCACCGTTTCGGTTTGTGATTTCACTTTGGCCAGCACGTCGCCAAATTTGCCAAATTCGGTTTTGACGGCGCCCAACACCTGCCAGACCTCGCTGGAACGCTTCTCCAGCGCCAGAGTGCGAAAACCCATTTGCAGCGAGCTCAGCATGGCCAGCAGCGTGGTCGGCCCGGCCAGTGTGATGCGGTGCTCGCGCTGCAGGGCCTGCATCAAACCGGGGCGGCGCAGCACTTCGGCATACAGCCCTTCCGTCGGTAAAAACAGAATGGCGAAATCGGTGGTGTGCGGTGGCTCGACGTATTTGTCGGCAATCGATTTGGCCTCCAGCCGGATACGCAGCTCCAACGCCTTGCCGGCCGCTTCGGCGCCCGCAACATCCGCCCTGCCCTGCGCGTCCAGCAGGCGTTCGTAGTCTTCATTGGGAAACTTGGCGTCAATCGGCAGCCATAGCGGCTCGCCCTCTGCCGAGGTGCCCGGTAGTTTGATGGCAAAGTCGACGACATTTTTACTGCCCGGCCGGGTGGCCACCTGCGCCGCGTACTGGTCAACCACCAGCACCTGTTCCAGCAAGGAGGCCAGTTGCGCCTCGCCAAAAATACCGCGGGTCTTGACGTTGGTCAACAGGTGCTTGAGGTCACCGACGCCTTGCGCCAGTGTCTGCATCTCACCCAGGCCCTTGTGCACCTGCTCCAACCGGTCCGCCACTTGCTTGAAGCTCTCGCCGAGCCGGGTTTGCAGCGTGCTTTGCAGCTTTTCATCGACGGTGGCGCGCATCTCGTCGAGCTTGGCAGCGTTGGTAGCTTGCAGCTGCGCCAACTGTTTCTCCAGCGTTTCCCGGATTTCATGCATGCGTCGCGCGTTCGATTCGCTCACCGCCGAGAGCTGCGTCGTCAGCGTATCCGACAGGGTTTTTTGCAACAAAGCCAACTGCTGGCCAAAGGCGTCGATCTGGGTGTTTTGCGTGCGCGTGGCCTGTGCACCCTGCTGCACCAGCGCTTGCTGAAAGGTGGCCAGGTTTTGCGTCAACTCCTGGCGCCCGCCACGGGCGGACTCGCTGATCTCGCGGCGCAGCTCACGCTCCAGCCGCTCAGAACTGGCGCTGACCAATGCCAACAGCGCCTGCTGCACCACCTCCTGTGATCGCCGGTCGGTCTCGGCCTGCTCCTCGGCACGGCTGCGCTGTCGAACGATCCAGAACAACAGGCCGACATGGAGCACGGCCAAGGTCAATACGGCCCAAAGTAGCAATTCAGTCACGTTAGAAGTTTCTCTTTGGGTCTATTATTGAGTAAAAATAGTTCGCATTGCCGCGCCCTGGGCCTTGCTAAATTTTATGGAATAAATTCGGCTCTGGCCTATATAAGATATACACAGTGCGCTATTTATTTATTAGCAACGCAAGGCCGCATCGCGAGACACCAAACAACGTTCTGCCCTCAAGTTCTGAAGCAAAGCCAAGGGAATCAAACCTTAGTCAGCCAATTGTATTTGAACAAATATCATAGTCATGGTGCCCTTGTTTTCAGCCTCGTGTTTCGGCCAGCGCCTGCCTGATCGCATAAAAAAACCAAAAAATGCGGTCGCAGCAAAATGCTTTTTACACTTGTGACGAGCTGTTGATACGAAAGATGCGCAGCCAACCCACTGAGGCCTGAAAATGTGTCCACCATGGTCCCAATAAGTGCTCTCGCTCAAGAGGCTAACATGCCAGCCAGCAGGCAGGATACTGACACGCCCACCCGTCCAGCGCGGGTCCTGGAGCAACTCCCGACGGCCAGCTTGTTGCGGCTGGATCAGTATCTGGGCGACTTGATAGCACCGCTCAAAACCGATAAAAAGGCAGCCCGCCTCCCGTCGGGCCACTGATGACAAACTCACAGGTCTGCGATTGAACCAGCGTTAAAGGAAAACACATGCGACTGTCTTTACGCTTCGTGCTGCCGCTGCTGCTGGTGTTGGCTGGCATTGCCTACGCCGTCGCGCCCCTGATTGACAAGATGACGCTGAACTGGTTTGTGCGCGATCTTGACCTGCGCGCCACTTTGGTCGTCAACACCATCCAGGAACCCCTGCTGGAACAGCTTGAAGCAGGCAACAAGACCAAGATTGGTGAATTTTTCAACCGCATCACACAGGACGAACGCTTCTTTGCGGTTGGTTACTGCGCGGGACCGAACGCCAAGATATTGGCAAGCCGCTGGCTGCCCACTGAAATCATTTGTGCCGACCTTGAGCGCTGGAAAACCCCCACCAACCACCTGCTGGCGAGCCCCCAGGGACCTTTGCATGTGGCGGTCAAACCCATGGTCAGCGAGGCTGCACCCGAGGGCGAACTGGTACTGCTGCATGACATGAGCTTCATCACGCGGCGCAGCGAAGAAACCAAGCGCTACCTGTTTTACGTCTTTATGGCGCTGGCCGGGGTAGTCTCGCTCGTCACGGTGATCGTGGCCCAGCTCTCCTGGCGCGGCTGGATGACCGGCATGCGCGCATTGCTGCGAGGCGAGGGGCTGCTGCGCCAGCCTGAGAGCCCCCCCCCACCCAGCCTGCCCGGCTTCAAGCCCATCGCACGCGACCTGCAGCGACTCATCAGCGAATTGGAGTCCGAGACCCGGGCCCGCGATGAAAGCCAGCTCACCTGGACGGCGGAGACCTTGCGCACCATTTTGCATGGCGAGCTGCGCGGCGAAGACGTGATTGTGGTGTCCAACCGCGAACCCTACATCCACCAACGGCGCGGCGAACGCATCGAGGTACAGCGCCCGGCCAGCGGGCTGGTGACGGCGCTGGAGCCGATCATGCGGGCCTGCTCTGGCACCTGGATTGCGCACGGCAGTGGCTCAGCCGATCGCGACGTGGTTGACAAAAACGACCGCGTGGCCGTGCCACCCGACAAGCCCGTCTACTCTATACGCCGCGTCTGGCTCACGCCCGAGGAAGAAGACGGCTACTACTACGGCTTTGCCAACGAGGGGCTCTGGCCTCTGTGCCACATCGCCCATGTGCGCCCGATCTTTCGCTCCAGCGACTGGGCCCAGTACGTGGCGGTCAACCGCAAGTTTGCCAAGGCGGTGGTGAGTGAGGCCAAAACCAAGAACCCGATTGTGCTGGTGCAGGACTACCACTTTGCGCTGTTGCCCAAGATGATTCACGACGAGCTGCCGGATGCCACCATCATCAGCTTCTGGCACATCCCCTGGCCCAACCCCGAGTCGTTTGCCATCTGCCCCTGGCGAGAGGAAATCCTGGCTGGCATGCTGGGCAGCAGCATCCTGGGCTTTCACACCCAGTCGCATTGCAACAATTTTGTTGACACGGTAGACCGCTTTCTGGAAGCGCGGGTCGACCGCGAGTCTTTCAACGTGTCGTTCGGCGGTAAACTCAGCGCCGTGCGGCGTTACCCGATTTCCATCGCCTGGCCACCGGACGCCGAGTTGCTGCAAAAGAGCGTGCCAGATTGCCGCAACCACATTCGCCAGCTCAACGACTTGCCGCCCGAGCACAAACTGGGTATTGGCGTTGACCGGCTGGACTACACCAAAGGCATCCTGGAACGTTTTCGGGCGATTGAGCGTCTGCTGGAGTTGAACCCGAACTGGATCGGCCGTTTTACCTTTGTCCAGATTGCCGCACCGACGCGCTCCGGCATCGACGAATACCAGCACCACGAGGGGCAGGTTCGAACCTTGGCAACACGCATCAATGCACGCTTTGAGCGCCACGGACCGCCGCCCATTTTGCTCAAGATCGAGCAGCACGCGCCGCCCCAGGTTTATGAATATTTCCGCGCCGCTGATCTGTGTTTTGTCAGCAGCCTGCACGATGGCATGAACCTGGTAGCGAAAGAATTCGCCGCCGCCCGCGACGACGAGCGCGGGGTACTGGTGCTGTCCGAGTTCACCGGTGCCGCCCGCGAGTTGCCCGAAGCACTGATCGTCAACCCCTACGATGCCGACCAGTGTGCCGCCGCCCTGCATCTGGCGTTGAGCATGCCCGACATCGAACAGCGCGACCGCATGCGCCTGATGCGCGGTCTGGTGGCAGAGTTCAACGTCTTTCGCTGGGCTGGACGCATGCTGCTCGATGCCGCCACCCAGCGTCGACGCAGTCGCCTGACCGACAAACCCGACACTTTGACCTGATGAAAAACCCCCGCATCAGCAGCCCGCCTGAACCCAGCCTGGACTGGGCCTATTTTCTGGATGTCGACGGCACCCTGATCAACATTGCCGACACGCCCGATACCGTGGTGGTGGATCAAGCCCTGCTCAAGTTGATGGCCAACCTGTACCGCGCCACGGGCGGCGCGCTGGCCTTGGTCAGCGGGCGCATGATCTCCGATCTGCAAAGCCGCACACGGCTGACGCAATTACCGATGGCCGGACTGCACGGGCTGGAACGGCGCGACAGTACCGGTCGGCTGTGGCTGCATGCGGCTGAGCCGGCCGCCAAAAGCGCGATGAAAGCAGCGCTGGAGCCCGTGGTCGGCCGTTTTCCGGGCCTGCTGCTCGAAGACAAAGGCTTGACGCTGGCCTTGCACTACCGCCTGGCCCCGACGCTGGCCACTTACGTTCATCGACTGATGCGACAACTGGTGCAACTGCATGGGCCGGGTCTGGAATTGCAGCGCGGAAAATTTGTCGTCGAAATCAAACCGGCCGGTATCGACAAGGGCACGGCGGTCGCCGAATATCTGCTGGAATCGCCCTTCAGGGGGCGCCGTCCGGTGTTCATCGGTGATGACCTCAACGATGAACACGGTTTTGCCGAGGTCAACCGGCTGGATGGCGTGTCGATCAAGGTCGGCCGCGGCCCTAGTTGCGCCCGTTATCGCCTGCCCAATGTGGCGGCCGTGCATCACTGGCTGGGCAGCACACTGAAAGAAAACTGATGAAAACACTGGATCTGGCCTTGATCGGCAACTGCAACATTGGCGCGTTGATTGATGGCCGCGCCAATATCACCTGGGGCTGCTTTCCCCGGCTCGATGGCGACCCGGTGTTCTGTACGCTGCTAAAGAAGGCTGACGACTACGGCTTTTTCGCGGTGGAACTGGTCGATTGCGAACGCACCGAGCAGCATTACCTGGAAAACACCGCCATTTTGCTGACGCGCCTCTACGACCGCCAGGGGGGCGCCATTGAGGTGACCGACTTCGCGCCCCGCTTTGGTCAGCATGGCCGCACGTTTCGCCCCATGATGCTGGTGCGCCGTGTGCGCCGCCTCGCGGGCAGCCCACGCGTGGCCCTGCGCCTGCGCCCGGCCTGTGATGACGGTGCGTCCCGACCCAGCGTGACGTTTGGCAGCCACCACATCCGCTATGTTGCCCCCACGCTCACGCTGCGCCTGACCACCGACGCCTCGCTGACCGCGATCATGCAGGAAACCTCGTTCTTCCTGGAAGACACCGTCACCTTGCTGCTGGGCTCGGATGAGACGGTGCATGAAGCCGCGGGCGAAGTGGGCCGCCGCTTTCTGGAGGAAACCACCCAGTACTGGCGCGAATGGGTCCGCAACCTGGCGATCCCCTTTGAATGGCAGGCGGCGGTGATCCGTGCGGCCATCACGCTCAAGCTCAATGCGTTTGATGACACCGGCGCCATCGTGGCGGCGGTGACCACCTCCATTCCCGAAGCGGCCGGCAGCAACCGCAACTGGGACTATCGCTACTGCTGGCTGCGTGACAGCTATTTTGTGGTCAATGCGCTCAACCGCCTGGGCGCCACCCGCACCATGGAGCGCTATCTGGGCTACATCATCAACATCGCCGCCAACAACGCCGGCGCCCCGCTGCAGCCGGTCTACGGCATTGATGGCCGCGCCCAGCTTGACGAACGCGAAGTCCCCGCTCTCGATGGCTACCGGGGCATGGGGCCGGTGCGGGTGGGCAACCTCGCCTACCATCAGGTGCAGCATGACGTCTACGGCTCGGCGATCCTGGCCGCGACCCACATTTTCTTTGACCAGCGCCTGACCCGGCGTGGCGACGAAGCCTTGTTTCGTCACCTCGAACCTCTGGGTGAGCAGGCCTGGCGCTGCCACGACCAGCCCGATGCCGGCTTGTGGGAGTTGCGCGGCAGTGCCCGCGTGCATACCTTTTCAGCCGTGATGTGCTGGGTGGCTTGTGACCGGCTGGGCCGCATCGCCAGGCAGTTGGGCCTGGCCGAACGTGCCAGCTACTGGCAAGAGCAGGCGCAGCAGATTCACAGCACCATCTGTCAACGGGCCTGGAACGAAGCGCGCGGCACGTTTGTCTCCACCTTTGAAGGCGAAGCGATGGATGCCAGCCTGCTGCTGCTGGCCGAAGTGGGCTTTCTGGAGGCAGACGACCCGCGTTTTGCCGCCACCGTCAACGCCGTGGCGCTGGATTTGCGCCGCGGTGACTATATTTTTCGGTATGTCGAGAAAGACGATTTCGGCGAGCCTGAAAACGCTTTTCTGGTCTGCACCTTCTGGTATGTCAACGCGTTGACCACGCTGGAGCGGCGCGACGAGGCACGCGCCCTGTTCGAAAAATTACTCACCTGCCGCAACCGCCACGGCCTGCTGGCCGAGCACATCAACCCGGCAAGCGGAGAGCAGTGGGGCAACTTTGTGCAGACCTACAGCATGGTGGGGCTGATCAACGCCGCCATTCGGCTGTCTATTCGCTGGGACCAGGCGTTTTGAGCCTATATAAATTAATAGCAATATAAGCATACTGCAGGCGGGCTAGAGACTCAAAAGGCTGAAACTTTTTACAAACTTTCGGCCCACCCGACCTTCCCGCCTGGCGGGACAGACGCTGCAATTGCGGTCCAGCGTCTGTGCCCGGGAGCAGACTTATTCTTGTGCAGCGCGGATCGTATCGCGTCCGTGGCGGTCCTTGACCCGGCCCAGATCGGCGTCGAGCGCACGCGCAAGCTTGTCACCGGCAGCGATGAAGGCGTCATGCATCTTGTCGGCGTCAGCCGTCACCGTGACGGGCTGGCGATTGGCCACGCGGGCTTCAAGGCGACAACGTTTGTCATTGACGCCAGATTTGGCGCCATCCACGTCGGTCAAAAAAACTTCCAGGCGGGTGATGTGCTCACGAAAACGGGCCAGACGGCTACCCGCTTCGTCTCGCACCCATTGGGCCAAGGAATCGCCACCCTGGATGTTGTCGTCGGTATTGACTTGTACTTGCATGCTGTCTCTCCTGGGTTAAGTCCGGCACAGCGGCCGGAAAAGGCACTTGAACAATTGATTGTCAAAGCATTAAAACATGCCCGGCACGGACCTGCCATTCGCTATTATGAATAGCCACTCGGGGCATACAGCACACGGGCCAGAGCCCCGAAAGACGCCATGAGTAGTCAACTCTCACCGGCAGCGGGTGGCCTGGTTCGGGCTGCGCTTGAGGTAGAGCGTCCGGATCGGAAAGGCGAATTCGATGCCGTGCCCGGCAAAGCGGCGCACCCGCTATGGGAATCTATCTCCTCATGAGTCGCAAGCGCTTGCGTCCGCGCTGATCGAAAGCGCCTGGCGTGATGCTCTATGATTTTTACCAGGCGCGTTTGATCATCGTCATCTCAAAGAAGGGACTCCGCGTCGATGCTGTTATTCGCCTGCCCAAAAGCGCACATTTCGTTTACCTCTCTTCATCAACGCCCACCATGACCAAACCGCAAACACCGCTTTGGTTGCGCCGCACCGTGCTCGCTGGCTTGCTCGGTGGCTTGCTGCTGGCGGGCTTTGTGGTGATGCAGCCATTCACGGCGGCCATCGCCTGGGCCGCCATTCTGAGCTACGTCTCGTGGCCGCTGCATCTGCGGGTGCTGGCTTGGCTGGGCGGGCGCCGGACCTGGGCCGCGTTGGCCATGAGAGTCCATCCTGAGTATTGGGTGGCTCGGGCCCTGGCTGCAGGAGCGCCTGACGGCGCTCAGTGGTGACCGTGCGCCTGGGGCGCGCCGTTGTCGGATCTGACCGACCAATGGGGTGGCCACGCCATGCGGCTGGTCGGTGATCTGGGCTTGAATGCGCTGCGCCTCGGTTTTGCTTTGCTGACGTCCTTCTTCTTGTTCCGCGATGGCGAGCAACTGCTGGACCAATTGCGCGGCATCCTGCACGGTCTGCTCGGGAATCGGGTACAGGCCTATTTTGATGCGGTGGGCGACACCACCCGCGCCGTGGTCTATGGCCTGTTGCTGGCCGCCCTGGCGCAAGGGCTGCTGGCGGGCTTGGGTTACTGGGTGGTGGGAGTGCGGGCGCCGACCTTCTGGGGCGCGGCGACGGCGGTGGTGTCTCTCATCCCGTTCGGCGCCCCGGTGGTCTGGGGCTCCATCGGCGTCTGGCTGCTGTTAAAAGGCGAGATCGGCGCGGGGGTCGGCCTGCTGCTCTGGGGCGCGCTGGCGGTGAGTTGGATCGACAACCTGGTGCGACCACTGGTCATCAGCGGCGTGGCCAAGATTCCATTTCTACTGGTCTTGTTCGGCGTTCTGGGTGGGCTGGTGGCGTTCGGGTTTATCGGTCTGTTTGTCGGGCCGGTGATCCTGGCGATTCTGCTGGCGCTCTGGCGTGAATGGGCTGCAGACAATGTTCACGTGCGCGAACCACCGCCCGATTGAAACTCTCTGGCAAGCGCTGACGTTATCGTTTAGTCAACAGCTCGGGGTTCAGCGGCGTCAGTGGCGTGCCGTGCTTCAAAAATCCAATGAGGTTGTCGGCCGCCAGATTGGCCATGGCCAAGCGCGTGGGCAAGGTGGCACTGGCGATGTGCGGGGTCAGCACCACGTTCGGCACGGTCAATAAATCAGGGTGCACGGCGGGCTCGCCTTCAAACACATCCAGACCGGCCGCCGCAATCGTCTTGTTACGCAACGCCATTGCCAGTGCGGCGTCGTCCACAATGCCACCGCGCGCGATGTTGACCAGCGTGGCCGTGGGCTTCATTTGCGCCAGTTCGGGCGCACCTATGGCGTGGTGCGAGGAGGCTGAATACGGCAGCACCAGCACCAGATGATCAGCCGCTTTGAGGAGTTCTTCCTTGCTGACATAACTTGCCTTGCATGCCCGTTCGGTTGCCAGGTCCAGTCGTGAGCGATTGTGATAAATCACCTGCATGCCAAAGCCATGCGCGCCGCGTTTGGCAATACCCTGGCCGATGCGACCCATGCCCAGAATGCCGAGCGTGCTGCCGTGAATATCGGCGCCGGCCAATAGGTCGTAACGCCAGCTCGTCCACAGGCCGGCGCGCAAAAAATGCTCGGCTTCGGCCATGCGACGTGCCGTGGCCATCAGCAGGGCAAAACCAAAATCAGCGGTAGTTTCGGTCAACACGTCGGGCGCATTGGTCGCCAGCACACCGGCGGCGGTCATGGCCTTGAGGTCAAAGTTGTTGTAACCCACGGCCATGTTGGCGCAGATTTTCAAATCAGGACAGGCGGCCAGCAGCGCCGCGTCAATGCGTTCACCGCCGGTGGTAAACACGCCCTGCGTGCCCTGCAAATTCTGAATCAATTGAGCCGGCGTCCAAGACTCATCCGTCTGGTTGGTCGCCACCTCAAAATGCTGCGCCAGCTTGGCGATGACTTCTGGGAAGATTGCGCGGGCAATCAATATTATGGGCAGCATATGGGCTCCTGGAAGGTCTGTTGGACCGGCCGTGTCAATGCAGTAGCCTGTATTGCACGATATAAACCATCGCACCCGCAAAATAGCCAATCAGGGCCAGCCCGCTGATTTTTCGCATGTACCAGATGAAATCAATTTTTTCCAGGCCCATGGCCGCCACACCCGCTGCCGAGCCGATGATAAGGATGGAGCCGCCGGTACCGGCGCAGTAGGCAATGAACTCCCACAGAAAACTGTCAGTGGGGTACTGTGCCAGGGAATACATACCCATGGATGCAGCCACGAGCGGCACGTTATCCACCACGGCACTGGCAAGACCAATGACCATGACAATAATTTCCTGGCTCCCCACCATGTCGTCGAGTGATTTCGCCAGGGTGGTCAGGATGTGGGTGTGCTCCAGCACCGCCACCGCCATCAGGATGCCGATAAAGAAGACGATGGAGCTCATGTCAATACGCGTCAGCGCGCGCACCAGCGTCAGGTGTTGTTTCTGGTTTTCATCCTTTTTCAGGTGCAACAAATCACCCACCATCCACAGCATGCCCAGACCAAACAAAATGCCCATGAAGGGCGGCAGGTGCGTCACGGTCTTGAATACCGGCACGCCGACCAAAATGGCCAGCCCCAAAAACAACATCAGGTTGCGCTCGAAAGCGGTCGAATGCAGCGTGTCTGTGTCCTGCCTGCGAGGCGGCGCCACCACCGGACGCGCGCCGAGGACGAAACTGGTCACTGCCAGCGGGACAAGCAAATTGACCAGCGACGGCAGGAAAAGGCCCTTCATGATCGCCAGGGTGGTGATCTGACCGCCGATCCAGAGCATGGTGGTGGTAACGTCGCCAATGGGCGTCCAGGCACCCCCCGCGTTGGCCGCAATGACAATGATGCCGGCAAAGAACAGGCGGTCGTCACGCTTGTCGAGCAGCTTTTTCACGAGCGAAATCATGACGATGGTGGTGGTCAGGTTGTCCAGGATCGAACTCAGGAAAAACGACACAAAACCGATCATCCACATGAGCGTCGACAGACGGGTCGTCTTGATGCGCGAGGTGATGGCCTGAAAGCCTTCATGCGCGTCGACCACCTCGACAATGGTCATGGCCCCCATCAAAAAGAAAACGATCTGCGCGGTGCCCATCAACGAGCGGTTGAGGTCGGCATCAACCTGGTTCACATCACCGCTGGCGAGTGCGTAAATAGTCCACAACCAGCCGGCGCCCATCAGGGCCGAGGCCGACTTGTTGATTTTGAGCGGATGCTCCAGCGCGATCGCCAGGTAGGACAAGACAAAGATGACGGAGATGGCGGCAATCATGGGATACCTCGGCGGAAAAATCTCAATAAAACTTCAACAAAAATGATAGCGCGCTGATTATGCAGGCTGTGCCCTGTCAAACCCTGAGTCCCGGGCGAAGATCACGCCAGCCAGCGCGTGAACTCTGCCACCGGCACCCGCGGCGTATGGAAGGTATTCACCGCATCGTCTTCATCGGCGTAGCCCAGCGCCATGCCGCAGACCAGCATCTCATCCGCCCCGGCGCCGATGTGCGGCAGGATGATCTTGGCAAAGCCGTTCCATGCCGCCTGCGGACAGGTGTGCAAGCCACGGGCGCGCGCCGCCACCATCAGGTTTTGCAAAAACATCCCGTAGTCCAGCAGGGAGCCGCGGCCCATCACCCGGTCCAGGGTGAACATCAGGCCCACCGGCGCGTCAAAAAACCTGTAATTGCGTTGATGCTGCAAATGCATCTTGTCCTTGTCACCCTTGCCGATGCCCAACAACTTGTACAAGCCCCAGCCGTTTTCACGACGCCGGTCGATGTAGGGGCTGACCCATTTTTCAGGGTAATAGTCATATTCTTCGCGGTATTCACTCACCAATGCCGGGTTGGCGCGCACCGCATCATGTGCAGCGCACACCTTGTCCACCAGGGCAGCACGGCTATCCCCTTGCAGCACGTACACCTTCCAGGGCTGGGTGTTGGTACCCGAGGGGGCGCGGCTTGCCACCTGCAGCAGGTCCGTCAGGGTTTGGCGCAACACCGGCGCGGAAGTAAAGGCACGCACGGACATGCGCGAGGTGATTGCGGCGTCCACGCGTGCGGCAACCGAGCCGGAGGGGGTCATAAGAGTGTCTCCAGAACAGATTTGAGAGCAAGGGGCAAGGGTGTCGGACGACGGTTTTGCTTGTCCACATAGACGTGGATGAAGTGACCCCTGGCCGCCGTTAAAGGGGCATCTTGCGCAAACAGACCCACCTCGTAGCGCACACTGGAGGCGCCCAGGCGGGCCACGCGAATACCGGCCTCGACGATTTGAGGAAAGGCCAGGGGCGAGAAGTAGTTGCACTGCGTTTCAATCACCAGTCCGATGATTTCGCCCTGCTCAATATCAAGTACACCGTGCTCAATCAGGTAAGCATTCACAGCCGTGTCAAACCAGCTGTAATAGACCACGTTGTTCACATGACCGTAGGCATCGTTGTCCATCCAGCGCGTGCCGATGCTGCGAAACACCTTATAAGCACTGCGCGGCGCGGGTTGGGGCTTGTCGTGTTTGGTTTCACTCATGGCTTGATTCTGCCAGCGCCGCGATCCTCTTCATCAAATACGTTCACGTCAACGACATGCGGACATCCTCAGCACGCATTTTTTTAGAATTTTCGTTCTAAATTGCTGCAATGCAGCAAAAAACGCTTGCATGGGTTCGCCATCTCCCTATAATTCAAGCCATGCTGCACTGCAACATAAACCGAGTCTAGGCTGGGTTACGGGGCAGATACTTTTTTATTTTCACTCTCAAAGGAAATTATTATGTTGACCGTCGAACAAGTCCTGGCCTCGCAAAAAGCAAACGTCGAAACCCTGTTGGGTCTGACCACAAAAGCCTTTGAAGGCATCGAGCGCATCGTTGAACTGAACATGACCGCTTCCAAAGCCGCGCTGGCCGAAACCAGCGACACCGCCAAAGCCCTTTTGAGCGCCAAAGATGCGCAAGAACTGCTGGCACTGCAATCAAGCCTGATGCAACCGTTGGCTGAAAAAACCGCTGCCTACAGCCGTCATCTGTATGACATCGCAACCGGCTCCACGGCTGAATTCAGCAAGGCTATTGAAGGCCAGGCCGCTGAAGCCCAACAAAAGTTCATGGGTCTGGTGGACAACGTTGCCAAAAACGCACCGGCTGGCTCTGAGTCTGCGGTTGCCATCATGAAAAGCGCCGTGGCTGCGGCCAGCAATGCGCTGGAATCAGTGCAAAAAGCGGTTCAACAAGCCACAGAAGTGGCTGAAGCCAACTTCAACGCTGTTTCAGCGACCGCTGCGAATGCTGCCAAGCCTGCTGCCAAAAAGCGCTAATTGGAAATACTTGTGAAGCAAGTTTGAGATAAATATCCCTTCTGGGGCAACATCTCTACAAAACTTAGGGCAAACCCTGAGATACTTCACACAAGTTAGATTTTTTAGAAACATGTAGTTTTTACTGGTTGTCTCCTCGGGTCCTTTCGAAACCAACAGGTTCAGGGACTCCTTAAGGGCTGGTCGCAAGACCAGCCCTTTTTTTGTCTAAAAAATCCTGGCAACGAAGTCAGCACACCGTGCCTCATCAGAAGTTTTGACTTGCAACATAATCCAACGCATGAGATTTCTACACACCATGCTGCGCGTTGGCAACCTGCAACGCTCGATTGACTTCTACACTCTGGTGCTGGGCATGAAACTGCTGCGCACCTCGGAAAACCCCGAATACAAATACTCGCTGGCTTTTGTCGGCTATGGCGGTAACCCGGACCATGCCGAGATTGAACTCACCTACAACTGGGGCGTGGACTCCTACGACATGGGCACCGCGTTTGGCCATGTGGCGCTGGCTGTGCCCGACTGCCGCAGCGCCTGCGAGCAAATCAGGGCTGCGGGTGGGCTGGTTACGCGTGAGGCCGGTCCCGTCAAAGGCGGCAGCACGGTGATTGCCTTTGTCACCGATCCCGATGGTTACAAGATCGAGTTGATCCAACGCGCCGACCAAGCCAGCGGCGTGGGCCTGCGCTGAGGCTTATCGCAAGCGTTTTACCCCTCAGCAGCCCTGCCTAAACCTGGTGCGCGGCGCAACTTTCAACGAAAAAAGTGGATGCCATCGGCATTAGCCCCGTCCTGTGTTTAGTCGTCTACGCTGCACGCACCACAAGAACCGCGTTCGTGCCGCCGAACGCGAACGAGTTCGACAGCATCGTGCGCGCTGCAACCCTGTCACGGGCCGCATTCGGCACGTAGTCAAGGTCGCACTCGGGGTCCGGCGTCTGCAGGTGCATGGTCGGCAAGGCAACCGCATGCTGCATGGCCAGCAGCGACAACACGCACTCCAGCGCACCCGCGGCGCCGAGCAGGTGGCCGTGCAGCGCCTTTGTCGCGCTGATCGGGATGTGCTGCGCTCGTTCGCCGAACACCGCCTTGATCGCGGCGGACTCGATCACGTCGTTGGCCAGTGTGCCGGTACCGTGCGCGTTGATGGCGTCAACCGCGGACGGATCAAGCGCTGCCGATTGCAGCGCCGCGCGGATCGCCGCCACCTGTCCTTCGACGCTGGGTCGTGTGATGTGCCCAGTATCAGTGGCAAGTCCGTAGCCGAGTATCTCGCCATGGATGGTGGCGCCGCGCGCGACAGCGTGTTCCCAGGGTTCGAGCACCACCATTGCCGCGCCTTCACCCAGTACCATGCCGCTGCGGTTTTTCGAGAACGGCTTGCACGAGGCAGAAGGCTCATCTTCATCGATGCAAGCCAGCGTGTGCAGCGCCTCCCAGGCCTTCAATGAGCCGAACGAGAGCGGCGCTTCAGCGCCCCCGGCGATCGCCATGTCGAGGTCGCCACGGGCGACGCGCAACCAAGCCTCGCCAATGGCCACGGCAGACGACGAACAGGCGGTCGAATAGGTAAGGTTCGGACCGCGCAAGCCGTGCTCAATGCCAATCCAGGCGGCGGGCGCATTGTGCATGCCCATCAATACGGTGAACGGCTTGATGCGGTCTGATGCGTCGCCGTAGAGTGTCTTGTAACCGTCGTCGCTGGTTTGCGAGCCGCCCATGCCGGTGCCGACGAAGACACCGACGCGGCTGCGGTCACCGGGCCCGAAGTCGCTACCTGCATCGGCAAGGGCCTGGTTTGCGGCAACCAGGGCAAACTGGCTGACCCGGTCCAGCATGCGCAGCTTCGGTGGCTCAAAATGATCAGTACCCGTGAACCGCACAGTGGCAGCCAGCGGTGCGACGAGCCGATGGGCGAACGGGACGTCGAGGCGGTGAACGGCAGAGCGGCCCGCGTGCGCATTGTCGAACACCTCGGCCGCACTGTTGCCCAGAGGAGAAACAACGCCGATGCCGGTAACCGCGACCCGTATCATGGTCGCCGAGAAGTGGGCGCTTCGGCAACGCCAACCTGGGCTTCGCCACCGTGTTGTGCCGCGATCAGCGCGTCGATGAACAGAACCACGTCGCCAAGGGTCGGCAGTTGCACGGAATCCGGTGGCAGCGTGATCTTGAATTCGTCTTCCACGTTGAACAGCAATTCGGCGACGCCGAGCGAATCGAGACCCAGCCCTTCAAGCGACGCATCAAGCGCCAACAATTCGGGATCAAGTTTGTAGTCCCTGACCAGAATTGCACGAAGTTGCTCAAACGTTGTCGTCATCTCAAGTTCTCCTTTATTGTCATGTCAGGCCCGCTGCGCCAGCAAGGCGACCGTGGCTGGATCGACGGCGCAGCGTGTCTTGCCCCCCCATCGCGCACCCAGCGTCAGGAGCCCGGGCCAAGTGCTGGCCAGCCCCATGAACGGTACGGCCGTGGCGGGCCGCATTGCCAGGTGCGCAAACGCCGCGGCCAGGCGCAGACGCGGTTCGAACTGGCGACGCCACTGCGCCGCATAGCGACGTGCCAGCTCGCGTTGCCACGCCTCCCGGGGCGCCCCACCGCTGCGGCCACGGCGCCGTTCGCCGCCGAGCAGATGCGCGCAAAGGAGCCAGGCCGATTGCAGCGCCATGCTCATGCCCTCGCCGATGATCGGATGCGCCTCGCCAGCGGCATTGCCGATGCGCAACAACTCGTCGCTGGCGCTCAAGCGGATTCCGGGAGCTATGGGTCCGGCGGCGAGCCACGGCCCCTCGCGGGAAGCCGACTGCAACGCCACGCGCATGCCGACGCACTCCTGCGTGAGTAGGGCTTCGACCACATCGCCCGCACTCAAACCGGGCGCTGCGCGCCGACCTGCGTCGAGACGATCCCGGCGGATGCAGCAGGCCACGGTGGTCACGCTCGCGCCTGCCACGACCATGCCACCATAACCGCCATCGAACGACAATACGGGAAGCAAGCCCTCATCCAACTTGGCCTCATGGAAATTAGCCTTGAAGGCGAACAGGTCGCGGGCACTGCGCGCCTGGCGCGGATGCTGGCGACTGGTGGGCAGTGCCTCCCACGAACCATGCGCATCAATTGCAACCGGGGCCCACAGCGTCAATACAGCCCCCGAATCGATCGCGCGGACTTCGCAGTGCCAATCTCCAGCCGCGCCTTCGATCGCCTGCACGGTCCAGGGTTGAAATACGGACACCCCGGTGGAGCGTGCCCGTTCAAGCAGCAGCGTGTCAAGCGTCTCACGGCCGAGCGCCCTGCCCCACGGGTATTTTTCATGCGGGGCGGCCGGCAGCTCGGCCACTATTTTCTGGTCACCGCGCATCAGTGCGACTCGGCGCAACTCGGGGCCAGCGGCCACTTCAAATTCAGCCCCGATACCAAGGGCCTCCAACAGCGGTAGATTGCTCGCGGCAATGCATTCCCCGCAGACCTTGCGGCGTGGAAAGCGCTGTTTTTCGATCAACGCGACCGACCAGCCAGCCTGTGCCAACAGGATCGCAGCAGACGAACCGGCCGGGCCCGCACCAACAATGACCGCATCGAAATCGGTTCTCATGCGTTGACCCCGACGCGTTCCGCACGAAAACAATGACTGAAAAGCCCAGCCGAATACTCCCGCAACTGCCAATCAACAGTCTGCGTCGGCCACAAGGCCGTGAGTTCGTTCCCGCGAAAACCTGCGTGCACGCTCAGCACCGCGTCTTCGCGCGTCACCGCGCTGACTCCGATCGCGCCGATCAGGTGGCTGCCTGCCAGTGCGAGCCAGGCACGGCGGGGCTCGCAGGCAAAAAATCGGTCAGTTCGTGCTGCAATCGCGTTGAGCAGCGCAGCAAACTGCGCGCCTTCAAAATGGTGCACAAACAGGTTGGAAACGATCAGGTCCCAGCGCGCGGTCGCGCGGTCCGGCAGCAGCGGGTCAGAAGCACTGGCGGCCCAATTGAGGACGTCACCCACTTTTGCGACTACGTGCCACCCCAGCTCGCCATAGCGCTTGATCGTCGCGCGATCGACCAACGCCTGGGCGTCGAGCAGCGTCAGCTCGACCTGCGGCCATGCGGGGGCGAGCGCCCGGGCAACACCGAGCATCAGACTGCCATCGCCGGCACCGAGTTCCAGCACCCGCAGCGGCCCAGTCTTGCGCCGCGCCGCTGCGGCGTCACGCAAGGCCCTGTGAACGATTGAGCGTGTGCCCATCGCGTGATGAACGCGCCGCAAGTCGCGGCGCGAACGCATCGCCGCAGGGTCGTCTACGGCGAGACCATCGAGCGTTTCGGCGGCAACGATGCGCGGCATCATCAATTCACCTGCAGCAAGGCGCCGTGGCAGCTAAAGCCCGCGCCGAACGACGAGAGCCACCACCAGCCGGCGGGTGCTTCGTCAACCAGCGCCGCCTCAAGGACGAAGTAAACAAACGCGCTCGACAGGTTACCGTACTCGCGCAACATGGCGGCGCTGTAGCGAAAGTCCCCAGTCTGAAGCTCGAATTCCCGCTCAAGCGCGAGCAACACGTCGCGCCCGCCCGCATGCATGATCCACACGCCAACGTCGGACGGGCACAAGCCGACACGTCCCAGCACAGTGTCGAGCACCCGCCGTGCGTGCTCCGCCGCCAGTGCTGGCACGGCACGCGTCAGGACGTTGCGCAGCATGCCGTCGCGCTGCTCGAACATCAACGCGTTGCGTTGGGTTGGGTCCATCAACGAGGTGCTGTCGGTCCACTTGATGCGCCGCCCCGCCGGCTTTGGATGCCGCGACAAAACCGCCGCGCCGGCACCGTCTCCAAACAGGCAGGCGCTGATCAACACGCCGGGATCGTTGTCGAGGTACATTGCGGCGCTGCTCACCTCCACACAAATTGACAGCACATGCTCACACGCGTTCGATGCCAGCAACGCGCGGCCGAGCTGGAAGTTTGGCAGTGCCGCTGCACAGCCCTGGCCGACCAGATCAAAGGCCTGCACATCGGCACGCAGACCCAAGCGCTCGACCACATGGCCTGAGAGGCCCGGGCACAGGTAGCCGGTGCAGGTGCTGACGACGACGGCACCGATGTCGCCGGGTTCCAGCCCTGCCTGGACGAGTGCGCGTTGGCCGGCTTTTGCCCCGAGCATGGGCGCGTGGGCGAGAAATCGCTGCGCCAGCGTGTTGGGATCAATTCTGAAGACCTCGTCGAGTGAAGCAACCGCGAGTCGGCGCGCCTCGATGCCGTTGTCGCGCTGCAGGACGGTGCGCGCAATGAAATGGGCGCGCGCGTCCAGCCGTGAGAACCAGTCGG
>JANYHL010000007.1 GCA_025359085.1 Gammaproteobacteria bacterium | reverse complement strand
TCGCCGGTCGGGTCGACCCAGTCACCTACTTCGACACCTGCAAATGCGACTCGCAGCGTTTGCGCCGCATCTGCCACCGAAATGCCCAACGAGTTGGCCAGCCCCCGGTTCAGCTCAATCTGCAGCTCGTCTTTGGGCTCCTGCTCGGACAGTCCCACGTCCACCGCACCCGGTACCTGGCGCAGCTGAGCCATGAAGGCGGTGGTAAGCGTCATCAAGCGGCGTGCATCCGGCCCGGAGAACTGGATTTGCACCGGCTTGCGCACGCCATTGTTCAGGTCGTCCAGTACCACATACTCGGCGCCGACCAGGCGTGCCATCTGGAGTCGCAGGTCCGCCGCTATAGCCACCGCGCCGCGCTTGCGCTGCGTGCTCTTGCCGATGTCCACGTAAACCCGGCCTCCGGCGGCGTTGATATTGCTGTTGGTCGCCAGCGTCTCCGGCAGGCCGCGCGCCAGTTCGGCCGCTTGCTCCACCTTGAGACGCGCAAACTCCAGGCTGGCGCTTGATGGCGTGCGCACTTCAATGGCGAGCGTGCCCTCGTCCGACGCGGGTAGAAAACTCGACCCGCCAAATTGAAAGTGCAAGCCCAGTGCGGCCACCAGGCTGAAGGCGGCGATGAAAGCCATGGAGCGGCGATGGTGCAGGGCCCAGGCGATGACGTCACCGTAGCGGTTCGCTTGATGGTCAAACCAGGTATTGAATCGCGCCAGCCAGCGTCCTAGGCCGCGGCGCGGTCGGTCGTGTTGAACCACCGGGTCGCCCCAGTAGGCCGATAGCATCGGGTCCAGCGTGAACGAGATGAACAGGCTCACCAGCACTGAACTGGCCACCGTCAGCGCGAATGGCCGGAACCACTCACCGGCGCCGCCCCCCATGAACGCCACGGGAATGAACACGGCGATGATCGACAGCGTGGTGGCCGCCACCGCCAGGCCGATTTCGCGCGTGCCTTCGCTGGCGGCAGTGCGTCGGTCCGAGCCATTGGTCATGTGGCGCACGATGTTCTCGCGCACCACAATGGCGTCGTCGATCAGTACGCCAATGGCCAGGGAGAGCCCCAGCAGCGTCATGAAGTTCAAGGTAAAGCCGCATAGCCACACCGCGATGAAAGCGGCAATCACCGAGGTCGGCAGACTCAGGGCGGTGATCAGGGTGGAGCGCCAGGAATTCAAAAAGGCGTACACCACAAAGATGGTCAGAACGGCGCCAAACAGCAGCGATTCGATCACATTGTTGAGGTTGCTCTGCGCCTCCTCGCCCCCATCGCGGGTGACTTCCAGCGTTGTGCCCTTGGGCAGGGTCTTGTTCAGCTCCGCGACCAGATCGCGCACCTTGTTGGCCACGCTCACCGTGCTGGCGTCGCGCGAACGCGTCACCGTGATGGCAACGTTGGGGTGACCATTGCGCACGCTGAAACCTGACATCTCGGCAAAGCCGTCAGCAATGCTGGCCACTTGCGCCAGGCGCACCACCTCATTGCCCCGGCGCCGGATCACAATCTGCTCGAATTCAGCCGGCGATTCGATGCGTCCGACCAGGCGGATGCTCTGTTCCTCCAGCGGGCCTTTGACGCGCCCCACCGGAGAGGTGGTGTTTTGATTGCGCAAGGCCGCCACCACCTCGGCCACAGACACGTTGTATTCGCGCAGTTTCTCGGAGCGCAGCAGCACACTCAACTCGCGCCGCAAGGCGCCGCCTACGTTGACGACTGCGACGCCTTCAATGGCGCGGAAGCGGTTCGACAGATCATCCTCGGCCAGACGTGAAATATTGGCATGGCTCAAGGACTGGGACGACAGTGCCAACTGCATGATGGGCTGGGCGGAAGGATCAACCCGGCGCAACACCGGCTCGCGCATTTCCAGCGGCAGCTTGTAGCGCACCGAAGCAATTGCGTTGCGGACCTCGTCGGAGGCCTCAATCATGTTCTTGTTGAAGTTGAACAGGATCACGATGCTGGCACTGCTCTCGGCAGCGGTGGAGCGGATCTGATAGACACCGGTGATGCTCTGCAGCGACTTCTCGACGCGGTTGATGATTTCACGCTCCACCGTTTCGGGTGACGCGCCGGGGTAGGGGATGCTAATGACCAACACCGGCTGCTCGACGTCGGGAATCTGGTTCACGCGCAGCTTCTTGAGCGCCAGCAGACCCACGCACATGAGCGCGATGATGATGACCACCATGGCGACGGGCCGGCGGATGCTGAAATCGGATAAAAACATGGTTATTTCCTGACGCCGGACGCGGCGACCGCGGGGGCGGAGGCTCCGGTGCTCAGCTGCACCTTTTGCCCGTCTTTCAGCGTGGACGTTGGGTTGCGTATCAGCTGGTCGCCCTCAACCAAGCCGCCACGCAAGACAAAATCGCCGCCGCGCGGGTCGCGTTCACCCAGGGTGAGGCTGACCCTGCGCACTGTGTTGTCCTTGAGCTTCCAGGCAAATGTTTTGTCACCTTCGCGTACCAGTGTCACTGCGGGCACCATCAAAGCAGACTTCGTGGCGGCCTCAATAGCGCCTTCGGCATAGAGACCCGACAGTTGGGGTTGCTGGCCATGAGAAAACTCCACCTGCACTTCCACCTGGCGGGTGTTCGCATTGGCCGACGGATTGATCCGCTTGACGGCGCCAGTGAACTCCTGCTGGCCATAGCCGTTGACCCGAAAATGAACCGCCTGCCCCAGCTTGATGTCGCCAATGGCGTCAGCCGAGACCAGCCCTTCAAAACGCATGCTGGTCGGGTCCATGACCTTGAGCAACTCCTTGCCCATCTGCGCGGTGTCACCGGCTGATACCTTGCGCTCGCTCACGACGCCGTCAAACGGGGCGCGCGCGAGTGTGCGTTCCAGTTGCTGGCGCGCCTGGGCGGCACGCGTTTTGGCCGCGGACAAGTCACTGCGGGCGTTGTTGCGGCGGATTTCGGCATCTTCAAGCTGCTGGGTCGTGGCCATGCCCGACTCACGCAAGGTCTTGAGCCGTTGCATCTGCCGCTCGGCTTGGTCAAAGGACTGGGTGGACGCGCGCACCGCATCGTCGGCCGAGGCCAGGCTGTCACGGATCGCCGTGTCATCAAGTCGCACCAGCAATTCGCCGCGACGCACCTGGTCGCCGTTGTCTTTCAGAACCTGCAGCACGACCGCTGATACTTCTGCGCGCAAGTCAGCCCGGCGCTGTGGCTGGATCGAGCCGGTGATCGACGGACCCGCTGTGAGGGCGCTGCCGTGAACCGTGACCAGATCTTGCGGCGTGATCAACAAGGGCTGGTTCGCCAATGCGTCGGTTGCAGGTCCGGCCTTGCTGCAGGCACTCAACGCGAATGCCAGAACCAGAGAAAGGAGAGTAGTCGGCAACATAGAAGGGCTCAAGGATTGGTTGTGAGTCGGTGGACGGTGATGTGATGGAAGATCACCACGCAGTCGGCTCTTTTTCAAGCAGCGTCATTTCAAAAAATTTCACGGTGGAGTAAAAATAATAGTCTGCATTGACTTTTCGTGCGAAACCGTGGCCTTCATTGTCGGCCAGCAGGTGCCAGACGGGGACACTGTTCCTGCGCACCGCATTGACCATTTGTTCGGCCTCCGTGTAGGGCACCCTTGGATCATTTTTCCCTTGCACCACGAACAACGGCACCTTGATGTTTGCCGCGTTGTTCAAGGGGGCAATTTTCTCCATGAACTCGCGCATCTGGGGGTCACGTTCGTCGCCGTACTCCACTCGGCGCAGGTCGCGGCGGTAGCTTTCGGTGTTGTTCAGAAAAGTGACGAAATGGCTGATGCCGACCACATCCACGGCACCGCGCAGTAAGGGGCTGTAATCCACAGCGGCGGCCAGGCTCATGTAACCGCCGTAACTGCCCCCGCTGACCACCACGCGACCAGCATCCAGCCCGGGCGCGCTACTCAACCAAGCGAGGAAGGCGCCGCCGTCCTTGACCGAGTCCTTGCGCTTGAAGCCGTTGTCCAGGTCCTGGAAGCTCTTGCCGTAGCCGGAAGAACCGCGCACATTGGGCAACAGAATGGCCAGTCCCATCTCATTGAGGTAATAGTTCCAGCGCCCCATGAAGTGCACCGTGGACTGGCCTTCGGGCCCGCCATGGAAATCCACCACCACGGGACGCTTGCCGGGAAACCTGGCTGCATCGGGCCGGTACAGCCACCCGCTGATCGGCAGGCCGTCGAAGCTCTTGATCTGCACCAGTTCGGGACTGATGAATTGGTCCGGGGTGACGCCGGGTGCAGCGTAGGCCGTGGTCCAACGCTCGGTCTTGCCAGCGGTCACGTCATAGCTGTACACATCGCCAGGGCTTTGCGGCGAGTTCAGCGAAAACGCGAATTGACCCTTGTCCACTTCGTGCCAGCGGCCACCGCTGATGGCGCCCGCCGGAATGTCGGGGCGTGGTAATTCCTTGCCACTGTTGGCATCAAACAAGCGCAACTCGTCGCGTCCGTTGTTGTTGACTACCGCCAGCAGACGCTGTCCGTCTTTGGAGAGCGTGAAATTTTGTATGTCCCATGGGATGTGGCGCGACAAAACCTTGAGCTGCTTGGTCGCCAGGTCGTAAACGGCCAACTCAAAGAACTCGCCCCCCTGATTCGTCGTCAAAAACAGGCGTTGGCTGTCCAAACTCCATTTCACGCCACCGAACCCAGCTTTGGTTGCCTTCTTGGCAGGCAGGATTTTTTCTCGAACGCCCGTTCGAGCGTCGAGGAGATATACATCGGAATCGCTGGACGTGCGGTATTGCAGAACGGCAATGCGCAGGTCGTCGTGACTAAAACTGTAATCTCCCCAGCCACCACCGGGCAATTCGGCCAGACGTGTTCTGGATGCGGGCGTGAGCGGGTCCACCAGGCTCAGGGTCGTGGTGACGTTGTCACGCGTGCCACCCGTGGCCGTCTTGTCCAGTGGTACCGCGGAAATCAGCAGGCGGTCGCCCTTGTACGTCCAGCTCGAACTGCTGCGCTCGTCGGGTGCGGACAGCAAGGTGGATTGGCGTGTGTCAAGATCCATTCGATAAATCTGCGTCGCCTCGTTGCCACCCTGGTCCCGCGCATAGACGATGTAGTTCCCATGCACCGGATTGAATGTGGCTGCTGAAACCGGGTCTGAAAAATCCGTGAGTTTTTCCAACGTACCGCCAGACGCGGAGAGTTTGTAGATCTGCGCGGTGTTGGCACCGGCCTCCCGGTGGCGCACTAACATGACCCGCTCTTTCGGATGCCAGTCCACAAACCCGTGTCCGCGAAACTCAGTGTACGGGGCCACTTGGTCCGCAATGCGGGCAGAAATGTCGGGCATGCCGTCGGCCTTGAGGTGGGCGTTGGGTATCAAAACCCTGACTGCCTCAACAGGCTGCGCCTGAGCAGCGCTTAGAAGTGTTGCCAGCGCGCTGGCCCACAATATTTGACCCATGGAATCCCCAAAGAATTTATCCAGCAAGCGGGCGTCAGGCAAAGGCGGACGCGAAAATGAAAGAATCGTTGCGCTTACGCCTTCACTCCGGTCGGGCGCAACTTAAACACCCCAGCGCAGGCAACCCGGGTTTCATCCTGAGGCGGTAGCTTGGCACACACGCCATCGAGTTGAGCCGTCAATTTTTTAACAATGGCTGCATGCTGACCCTTGTTGCTCCACGCGATCAGATGTCTCCCCATTTTCTCTAGGCCGCGCCGATTGCGTTCGTAAAAAGTTTCCGGCGCGGCCTCGAGTTCAGCCAGCACCCCCGTGGCTGCCTTTTCGATGCGGGCCGTGTCTTGCGGGGCCAACTCGATCAGTCGGTTCACGTAACCGCTACCCCACTGCAGGCGTGTGGCGGGTCCCTTGGATTCGTTCCAGGCTCGCTCCGCCCAGTCGAGTGATGCCGCCTTGTCACCACGCGTCTTAGCGTTGGCCGCCAGAACCAGCATGTGATAGTAGGGTGAAACGGCCTTGGGCAATTCGGCCTTGAGCAGGGCATCGGACTCGTCCAGCAAACCGGCCTCGCTCAACAGGTCCGCCGCGTTGGGAATGACCGCCTGGCGCTCGTAGGTGTTGGTGGTCGCTTTGTCCGCCGTGGTGGCAGCATCTCGCACCTGGGTTAACAATCCCGCGTCCAATTTCGGTGCGGCGTCTTTGGGCAGCGCGAGTTTGGCGAGCGCCACTTTGGCCGCAACAGCCGTCAGGCGATCTGCCCTGGACAGGGTCGTATCTATGGCGAACTTGTCGAGCGCCGCATTCCATGCCAGCAGCAGGTTGTTGCGATCGTCACTGCCTGCGCTGACCAAGGCGGGCAGCATCTCGGCACCGTAGTTGACCAGTACGTCAAAGTTTTCTCTTGCCAAGGCCGGGTCACTCAGAATTTCACGGGTGCGCGCAAGCGCGCGGTCCCGGTCAGGCAGTACGGTTTTGTCCACCGCCGTCGCCACGATAGCCTTCAAAGCCAGGCGGGAGGCCGCTTCGCGCTGTTCTGGCGGGCAGGCCTGCGCCAGTTTGTGCAGCGTCATGGCCCGCTCCTTCTGGGGCACCAGTTGGGCTTCATCCTGATCCCAAGAATAGTAGGCCAGCAGCCGCCATGCCGCAGGGGTCAACGCGCTGCCACCGCTGCTCAAGGCGGTGGCAAGTGATTCCTTGACCGAGCTGCTGGAGGCCAGGCCCAGACCCAGGACCTCCACGTACTTAGCCGCATCTACCTCACCAGGCAGACGAGTCAACTCCGTGCCATCAGGCCGAAACAGAATCATCGTTGGGTATCCGCGCACCTTGAATTGCGCGCCCAGCTTCTGCGCGCCCGCCGTGTCGCCGTCCAGATAGACCGGCACAAACAACTTGCTGTGCTCAATGAAGTCCTGGCGGTTAAAGACGGTGGCCTTGATCTGGTTGCACGGCGGGCACCACACGGCTCCCCAGTACAGAAAAACGGGCTTGTTGGCTGCCTTGGCCTTGACAAAGATGGGATCAATGTTGGCACCCTCGGGCTTGATCCAGGCAATGGTGCCTGGTACCGACCGGGGGGCTGGCGTCGCGGGTTCCGGCGCCCTGGAGCAGGCTTGCAAGAGCAAGGCGAGGGCCGAAATGGCCACGAATTGGTTCATGGTGAAGTCTCCTTTGACGCGGGCGCGTTTCTATTGCTTCGACAGCGTGCCTGCCTAAGCGGATGCAGCCCAGCCCCGTGGAATGGCAGCCAGCAATTGCTGGGTATAGGGGTGTTGTGGCCGAGTGTAAATTTCCTCGGAACTGCCGCGCTCGACGATCTCACCCTGGTTCATCACGAGTATCTCGTCGGCCATGTACTTGACCACGGCCAGATCGTGGCTGATGAAGATGTAGGTCAGGCCGAATTCCTCCTGCAAGTCCAGCAGCAGGTTGAGCACGGTGGCCTGCACGCTGACGTCTAAGGCACTTACGCTTTCGTCGCAGACAATGATCTCGGGCTTCATGGTCAGGCAGCGCGCAATCGCAATGCGCTGGCGCTGGCCGCCCGAGAATTCGTGCGGATATTTGCCAAACGCCTCGGGTGTAAGGCCCACTTTGGC
>JANYHL010000005.1 GCA_025359085.1 Gammaproteobacteria bacterium | reverse complement strand
CGCAGTTTGCAGGTTGGCCTGGACTTGGGCCTTCATTTCCGCTGGCGCGTCGCGGACTCCGGTCCAGTCAGCGAATCCCTGCTCAAGCAAGGAATTCAGCGCAGCCAGCCTATCAGCAGCGGAGCAAAACGCGACCCAGGTGTATTCCACCGGCTTGAAGACCCCCAATGCTTGTGGGTGATCGGTCTTATCCCTGCAAAACTTCTGTGACTTGTCCAGTAAATCGAAGCCAACAGTTCTTTGAAAAGCCCAGAGATGCCATGCAGACAACAATAAGGTATCGACTCCAAGCTGTCTGTGCGGCGACAAGGCGAGCGCCTTCACACCGTGCTGGTGTCTTGGTAATCGCCAACCGAAGCTTGAACGACTTCCCGTGCAATCGCCGTTTCCTGCTCCGTGCACGTCTGCACCACCAGCACAATCTGCCCGCTTGCAATGGCATCGCGAACCAGCGCCGATAGCCAACCTTCCTTCTTCCCCGTTTCGGGTGCAGCGCTGCTGACTGCACCTGCGGTGGCGCCAAGCAGGCCACCGATGCTGGCTCCCCAGCCCAGCATCACGAGCGGAGCGAGTAGCGGGCTGGCGATAAAGAGACACACGTTCGTCGCGACCAACGCCACTTCCGCCAACGCGCCGATGTCGACCCCAACCGCGGTTCTGATCGTTCCGTCCACCAGTACGTCTTTCAATACCGCGTTGCTGTCCGCTTTCAGCGCGGGTGCTGGCGTGGCCGAGTCGGTCTCGTAGATATGAACCCGTTCGCTCGGTAATCCTCGCTCGATGAGCGTGAAAAATGTTCTTTCGGCGGCGTCGCGGTTGGCAAAAAATCATGATAAGTGGTGACGGTATTCGTCCATGGCATTTCTCCTTGGCATGACCCGGGCAATACGGATATAAACTCACCTTACCCGGGATCCCCTGGAAGGTCTGTGCGTCGTCGTACACATGAGGCCCGACGTGTTTACTTGGGCCGTGGACGCGACAGCCTGGGTTGCACCGCCTGCAGGCGACCGGCACGCAGATCGACCACGGTCTGGGCCACCGCGCGCGCCACGTTGCGGGCTTCTTCCTGCACTGCCGCATCCCGGTCCAGTGCCTCATGGCTGGTGGCATACGGCTCGTAGTAGCCGACGTAGCGGTCCAAGCAGGCCTGCGCACCCGCGTCGATAAACCCCATCTAGTCGAGCCAGTCCGACAGCGCTCTGCGCAAGCCTTCGACCCCCGCCACATCGCCATGCACAATCAATCCGTAGGCGCGCCCGGCCAAGTGCTGAGGGTAGTCCCAGCCGGCCATCTCGAGTTCTTTGGCCTTGCCCGCCTTCTTGCCTGAGGTCGAGGTCGGGTCGGGATTGCCACCATCGGCGCACACCAGTCGGTCGATCATCAGCTTCAAGGGGCTCGGGCTCTGGTACCAGTACACCGGCGAGACGATGATCACGGCATGGGCGGCCGCCCAGCGTTCGTAGATCTCGGCCATCCAGTCATGGGTCTGCCCCAGCGCATGGTTGGGGTAGCAACTGCACGGCCAATGGCACAGCGGCATCGCAGTCGACACGCAGCCCTTGCAAGGGTGGATATGGCGGGCGTAGTCGGAGGTGAGCAAGCTCAGGTCCAGTACATCGACCTGGATGTCGGCCTGCTCCAAAGCTTCGCGCGCGATTTGCAGCAGCCGGAAGGTCTTGGATATCTCTCCGGGACAGGTGCCATCATTGCGCGCCGACCCGCAGATCAGTAACACCCGGGACGGGCTCACCGGGTCAGCCCAGCGCTGTTGCGCGTCAACGATGCGCTGCTTGGTGGCAATCCACTCGGTTGACAAGTCATAGTCTGGATCAGCGTAACCCGGGCCCGCCTTCTGCGTGAAAGGGGCTTTGCGGCCCTCGGTATAGGCGGCCCAGGCAATCACTTCAAGCCGCGCGATGGACGGGTCTTCGGCGCGGAACGCCGGATCGATGAAGGAGGCACGAAACCGGACACTGAACTCAGCACGCTCAAGTGGCGCTGGTGCCTGGCCCTTGCGAATCTCGATCACAGTCGACTCCCTGGGTCAGCCAGGAAGGAGCGTATGGACGGACAGGTTTTCATGGGTTGTTCCTTGTAGGGAGGCAAGCGGTAGTGACGGTAATAACTCAAGAACGAGGCAACGAGGCGTTGTTTCAATGCCAGCCAACGCAACGTTAATGGCAAAGCCTTTTTTTGTCTGTTCGATACCGAACAAAACGCAGGCCTTTGTTGGCAACCGCGCAGAGGACGGTCTAGTCTTCGGGTTGGTACAGTCAATTTCGTGCGCACCGCACGGGCGCGTCTCTGGATCGTTGCGTAGGACATTTACTACAACCATTGGCGGTACTGTCCGCTGTTTTCGCTGCATCGCAGATTCCATACTTGCTGCACCACGTCAACTCGTTCAACAGAAAAGGACTCTTATGAACATGCATTTCAACCTCAAGACTTCACTCATTGTTGCCGCCCTGCTGGCATTACCGGTGGCACAGGCAGCCACCATGAGCAAGGCCGACTACAAGGCCGCAAAAACCCGCATCAGCGCGGACTACAAGGCCGATAAGGCGGCATGCGCCTCGATGACCGCCAATGCCAAGGACATCTGCATTGAAGAAGCCAAGGCCAAGGAGAAAATCGCACGCGCCGAAGCGGAATACAGCTATACGGGCAAGCCCAAGGACCAGACGACACTGATGCAGGTTAAGGCCAAGTCGGCCTATGCGGTCGCCAAGGAAAAGTGTGACGACAAGACAGGCAACGACAAAGACGTTTGC
The DNA here is from genome assembly GCA_025359085.1 of Gammaproteobacteria bacterium. Classification (GTDB taxonomy): domain Bacteria; phylum Pseudomonadota; class Gammaproteobacteria; order Burkholderiales; family Burkholderiaceae_C; genus Rhodoferax. The sequence continues at coordinate 40,722 of JANYHL010000005.1, read as the reverse complement.
GTAAAGGAAGCCAAGGCCGTCGAGACCAAGGCGTTGGCAGACGCCAAGATGGGCAAGCAAATTGGCGAGGCCAAGACGGAAGCCTCTGAAGACAAGCGCGATGCCGACTACAAGCTGGCCGTCGCCAAGTGCGACGCCATGGCGGGCGACGCCAAGACCAACTGCCTGGCAGCCGCCAAGGTTAAATTCGGCAAGAACTAACGCTTGCTTCCCGATGAAGAAGGCCGACGAAAGTCGGCTTTTTTCTGGATAAGGACAGACCAAGGGGGCGCTAGCGCCATCCCCCCAATGCCGCCCTTGATGCGCACAGTCAAGCCAAGATCAGGCTTGGCCGCATCAGCCCATGTGCAGGCCGCCGTTCACCGCGAAGTCGGCGCCAGTGGAGTAGCCACCATCGTCCGAGGCAATCCAGGCAATGATGGAGGCAATCTCGCTGGGCTGGCCCAGACGCTTGACAGGCACCGTGGCAATGATTTTGTCCAGCACGTCCTGGCGAATCGCGTTGACCATGTCGGTGCCGATGTAGCCCGGGCTCACGGTATTGACCGTCACGCCTTTAGTGGCCAGTTCTTGCGCCAAGGCCATGGTGAAGCCGTGCATGCCCGCCTTGGCGGCTGAATAGTTAGTCTGGCCCGCCTGACCTTTGGCGCCATTGACTGAAGAAATATTGATGATGCGGCCCCAGCCTTTTTCAACCATATCGCCAACCACTTGTTTGGTGACATTGAACATGGAGTTCAGGTTGGTTTCAATCACGGTGTCCCACTCTTCGACTGTCATCTTGATGAACATGCGGTCGCGCGTGATGCCGGCGTTGTTCACCAGCAAGTCAATGCTGCCGTGCTCAGCCTTGGTCTTGGTAAAGGCCTCGACGGTGGAATCCCAATTGCCTACGTTGCCGACAGAGGCGTAGAAGGTAAAGCCTGCGGCCTGCTGCTCGGCCAGCCATTTGGCATGGTCGCGGGTCGGGCCGCAGCCTGCGATGACCTTAAAACCTTCCTTGTTCAGACGTTGGCAAATGGCGGTACCGATGCCCCCCATCCCGCCCGTGACGTAAGCTACTTTTTGATTCATATTTTTTCTCCTTGAATTGAACAAACCGACTTGTACCAGCACAAAATACTATAGCGAAGAATCTCGCTCACCGCATTGCGGAAAACACCAACACGAGCGCCGATTGAGACAGAAACCCCAGCCGCGCCCGCTGGTGGTTAACGCTCGATCGTCAGCGCCACGCCCATGCCGCCGCCGATGCACAGAGAAGCCAGACCCTTCTTGGCATCACGACGCTGCATTTCATGCAACAGCGTGACCAAAATGCGGCAGCCAGACGCGCCCACCGGGTGACCAATGGCAATCGCGCCACCATTAACGTTGATTTTGGACGTATCCCAACCCATTTCCTGATTGACCGCACAAGCCTGCGCCGCAAAGGCTTCATTGATCTCGAGCAGATCAAGGTCAGCGGCGTTCCAGCCAGCACGCGCCAGCGCCTTGCGCGAAGCAGACACCGGGCCCATGCCCATCAGTGCCGGGTCCAGGCCGCTGGTGGCGAAGCTGGCGATGCGGCCCAGCGGCGTGAGACCCAGCGCGGCGGCCTTTTTGGCCGTCATCACCATCACGGCGGCAGCGCCGTCGTTGATGCCGGACGCATTGCCCGCCGTCACGCTCCCGCCCTTGTCAAAGGCGGGGCGCAAACCCGCCAACACCTCGGCATTGGTCTTGCGGTTGATAAATTCGTCAGCGGCAAACACAAGGGGGTCACCCTTTTTCTGGGCGATGCTGAAGGGCACGATTTCGTCCTTGAACTTGCCAGCGTCTTGTGCCGCAGCGGCCTTTTGCTGGCTTGCCAGGGCCAGGGCGTCCTGCATGTCGCGCGTGATGCCGTAATGCTTGTTGACGTTTTCGGCCGTGATGCCCATGTGGTACTGGTTGTAAACGTCCCACAGGCCGTCCACGATCATCGAGTCGATCATCTTCCAGTCGCCCATGCGCTGGCCCTCGCGTGAACCCATCAGCACATGCGGCGAGGCGCTCATGTTTTCCTGGCCCCCGGCAATCACGATTTCGCTGTCGCCATAAGCGATGGCCTGCGCGGCCAGCATCACCGCTTTCAGGCCGGAACCGCACACGGCGTTGATGGTCAGGGCCGGGGTTTCCTTGGCGATGCCGCTCTTGATGAGCGATTGGCGCGCCGGGTTTTGCCCGGAACCAGCGGCAAGGACTTGGCCCATGATGACCTCACCGATCTGGTCGACGCCTAAACCGGTGCGGGCCAGCAAAGCTTTGATGACAGCGGCACCGAGTTCGGGCGCAGGCGTTTTGGCCAGGGCGCCGCCAAATTTGCCGACGGCGGTACGGGCAGCTGAAACAATAACAATATCTTCCATATTTTTCTCCATTAGTAAAAAAACTTGTGGAACAGGCCGCCGCTCGCGCGTTGTGAGCCAGCGCTGTCCTCAACTGATCTCAGGCCTTTACTTTCACATAGCGGCCAGGGGCGGCTTCAATGGCTTTGTATTTGCCTTTGCCATAAGCCTTGGGCGCCGGAACTTGCTTGCCGGCATGACTGGTAAGCCACTGGGACCAATCCGTCCACCAGCTACCCGGCAGCTCGGTCGCCCCGGCCAGCCATTCGGCCTGAGTTTTGGGGAACTTGCCGTCCTCACGCAACCAGTGGCTGCGCTTGTTTTTTGCCGGTGGGTTGATCACGCCTGCGATGTGGCCGGAGGCCCCCATCACAAAGCGTTTTTTACCCGGCAACACTTGGGTCGAGGCGTAGGCGCCGCCAATCGGGACGATATGGTCCTCGCGCGAGCCATAGATATAGACTGGCATATCCACCAGGCGCAGATCGACTTTTTCGCCGCAGACAATGGCCGCACCAGGCTTGACCAGCTTGTTCTCCAGGTAGGTGTTGCGCAAGTACCAGGCGTAATACGGGCCCGGCAGGTTGGTCGAATCACTGTTCCAGTACAACAGGTCAAACGGCGGCGGGGTTTCGCCCTTGAGGTAGTTGCCCACCACGTAGTTCCACACCAGGTCGTTGGGGCGCAAAAAACTGAAGGTACTGGACAGGTCTTTGCCCTTCATCAAGCCGCCCTGGCCCATCTCCTGTTCCCGGTATTTGACAAACGCCTCGTCGATGAAGACATCCAGGATGCCGGTGTCGGTGAAATCCAGGAAAGAAGTGAGAAAAGTAGCGCTGGCCACCGGTTTCTGCCCGCGCGCGGCCAGCACCGCCAGTGCCGTGCCCAACATCGTGCCGCCCACACAAAAGCCCAGGGCGTTGATGCTTTTGGCCCCGGTAATATCTTGCGTGACCGTGATGGCTTTGATCAGCGCGTCTTCAATGTAGTCGTCCCAGGTTTTGTGCGCCAGCGAGGCGTCCGGATTACGCCAGCTCACCACAAAGGTCCGGTTTCCCTGCGCCACAGCGTAGCGGATGAGCGAATTATCCGGTTGCAGATCCAGGATATAGAACTTGTTGATGCAGGGCGGCACCAGCAAGAACGGCTTTTCATACACCTTCTCGGTGAGCGGCTTGTATTCGATGAGTTGGAACAGCTCGTTCTCGAACACCACGGCACCCTCGGTGGTGGCCACGTTTTTACCGACCTCAAAAATGCTCTCATCGGTCATGGACACATGGCCCTGGCGCAGGTCATGAATCAGATTCGTCACGCCCTTGGCAATGCTCTCGCCCTGAGACTCGATCGCTTTCTGTTGTGCCTCGGCATTGAAGGCCAGGAAGTTGCTGGGAGCCGCCGCCGCCGTCAACTGCTCGACGGCAAAGCGGATGCGGGCGCGGGTCTTGGCATCTGCCTGCACGGCATCGGCCAGACCCATCAGCGTGCGGGTATTGAGCAGGTAAACGGCCGCCGAAAAAGCCGCCATCGGATTGGTTTCCCACGCCTTGTCGGCAAAACGCCGATCCTTGGGCTGGGGGGTACCGTGCAGGGTCTCACCCCAAAGGCTGCTCGCCTCGTGCAGATACTGCTGTTGCAGTTCCTGTAGCTTCTCGGGTGCAAAACTGATCTTGGGCGACTGGCCGCTGGTGGGCAGCAAACCCGCCGCAGCCTGGCCCAAATCCATGTTTTGAAACGACTGGAAGGCATGGCGCCAACCCTCACTCAAAGTCTGTTGAAATTGCTGGGCCGATTGCGCCAGAATTTCAGGGATTTCCTGCGTCATGGGGTGTCCTTTCCATTGTTCACATTTTTAAAACACTCTAGTATCCTAGGCTGACCCGTCTAAAACCTGACATTGTCCAAACAGATATTAACTGACTCATTTATGTACATCGTGCCCCTTGCCTGGTTGTATGTTGCGCTGATGATGGCGGTGGTCGAAGCCAACCATCCTAATGGCACTTTGCTCGGCGCCATCATTACTTTTGCACTTTATGGACTCGGTCCAGTGGCTTTGGTGGTCTACCTGATGGGCGCACCGGCCCGTCGCCGTGTCATCAAGGCCCGGGAGGCCGCAGATAGGGTCAAAATGACGGACGACGCTTCATTCCAGCCAGATGCAGGCAGCCATGCGACCACTGATGCGATCACGCCGGTGCGAGAAAAACCGTGACGGGTTGCCCACCGTACACCAACTGCGGCTGCCGTCGTTGCCATATATCTGGTTCACCCCCAAAGCCTGCAAGCGCAAACGGGCCAGACCCGGCAGGTCCGCCAGCCATTTGCCCTCGCCATGTGGCTTGAACAACACCCGCGCTTCTTTGTCCTGCGCGGCAAACGCCTCCCGCACCTCGTCACCGACTTCAAACGCCTGTGGCCCGATGCAAGGGCCCAACCATGCTATTATATTTGTAGCTACATGTGCTTTATTCACGGGGGCTAGAGCCCAAAAACCCTCCATAACCTGCTCAAGAATGCCACACCCGTCTTGCCCCGCCAAGCCACGCCAACCGGCATGCGCCGCCGCCACCAGACTGCCCTGTGCATTGGTCAAGAGCACTGGCAGGCAGTCGGCCACCATGATGGTGCAGGCCACGCCGGGCTGAGCCGTGAGGCAACCATCGGCCTGCGTGCCGGAGACGGTGTCAATTGAAATCTGTTCGACCTGCACTCCATGCACCTGCGACAAGAAAACCGGCCGCGCACCCAGCGCCTGTTCCAGAAGAACGCGATTGGCCCGCACAGCGGCCGGGTCGTCGCCCACATGATCGCCCAGATTGAACGCGTCATACGGTGCCACCGACTGGCCACCCGCTCGCGTGCTACACATCGCACGCACATTGCCAGGGGCGGGCCAACGCGGCAGCAGCCAGTCGGGATGCAGATTCACGCGAGACTCAGTCGTCTTTCAGGCTTGGCTGCGCCCTCTTGCCCTCACCCATGGCTGGCACGCACCTTGTCATAGGCCGCCAACAGCTTGTGGTGCATTTCACAGCCATCAAGCGCCAGCCCCGGCGCACTCAAGCCCATGAAGCGGTCGGTCTGCATAATGAGCGCGTGCGCCTGCGCCACGGCCCCGGCACCGTACAACTGGCGCAAAGCATCCAGATACGGCCCACTGTCGCCCATCTCGGCCAAATTGATGATGCTCTCGATGCAGGCGTAAACCACGCGCCGCTGCGGGTTGATCTGACCGAAGTTCTTGATCCAGTCGCAACCTTCCAGCGTGGCCGCTTCGTCGCCAATGGCCAGCGCCAGCAGGGTTTTAAGCTCGCCCACGCGCAAATCGCTCCAGAACGAGCCAGCATCGGCGGCCAGGCCAATCACTCCGGCCACCGGGCGCTGATCGGCCAGCGCCGACTCATTGAGCGTATCCAGCAGATCAGAACATTCTTCGTCATCGAGATCCGGCAGGTTCAAAATCGCTTCCCGGATGTTGTTGCCCACGCTGTTGTTCTCAAACGCCAGGTCATCCACCGGGTAAATCTCTGACATGCCGGGCACCAGAATGCGGCAGGCATAGACACCCAGGTGAGTAAAGTCGGCCACGTAGATTTCACGCCCATCGCGGTGAATGCGATCGACCGCCCAGGCGTAATCCTCGGCCGTGGTGTTGCTGAAGTTCCAGTCCACAAACTCGTAGTCGGGCTCATCGCCCAAGAACTTCCAGTGAATGACACCGCTGGAATCGACGAAATGAATTTCGATGTTGGTGGAGTTGGCGACTTCTTCCAGATCAAAGCCCGGTGCCGGAAACCCCGCCAGCGAATCGAGCGCCCGACCCTGCAACAACTCGGTCAACGCACGCTCCAGCGCAATCTCAAAGCGCGGGTGGGCGCCAAAACTGGCAAAGCAGCCCTGGTCTTCGGGGTGCAACAGCGTCACGTTCATCACCGGGTACTGGCCGCCGAGCGAGGCATCTTTCACCAAAATACCAAAACCGGCGGCGCGCAGCGCCGCGATGCCAGCCGCAATGCGCGGATAGCGGGCAATCACCGCCTGCGGCACATCCGGCAGACAAATGCCTTCGCTGATGATGCGGGCCTTGATGTGGCGCTCAAATATTTCCGACAGGGCTTGCGTGCGCGCCTCGGCCTGGGTGTTGCCCGCCGACATGCCGTTGCTGACATACAAATTGCCAATCACGTTAACCGGGAAGTAAGTCACGGCACCATCGCGCTGGCGCACATAAGGAATGGCGCAAATACCGCGATCAAAGTTGCCGGAGTTGAACTCGACCAGGGTGCTGGCGTCAATATTGCCCTCCGGGTTGTAAAACTGGTGCAAATCAGCGTTGAGCAGCTCAAGCGGCCAACTGCCGTCCTCCGGGAGGGAAAACCATCGCTCTTGCGGGTAATGCACATAAGGCCGATTGGCAATATCGGGGCCCAGGTAAAAGTGGGTCCAGAAATAATTGGTGGAAAGCCGCTCAAAAAACTCACCCAAGGCACTGGCCAGACAGGCCAGCCGGGTGGCGCCTTTGCCGTTGGTGAACATGAGCGGACAATCGCGGTCGCGAATATGCACCGACCAGATGCCCTCCACCGGATTCAGCCAGGAGCGCTCCTCAATATGAAAACCAAGCGCTTGCAGCCTGGTTTGATGGTTGTTGATGGTGGATTCAAGAGAGGCATCTTTGCCGGGGATAAAGTTTTGTGTTTGCATGGGGGTGCAGCATACCGCAGGCTCGGTCGCGGTCCTGCAAACCACGCGCAGCCTCTGCAAGTCTGTTGCACTCAGTTGTTCAGTGCCCTACCGAACAGACGATCTGTTGTGCTGACGCTATATTGCGACAAGCTGCTGAACAACTTCGCGTTGTACGAAATAGGCGGTTCTGCAGGGAATCCTGAGCATTCTTAAACGGCTGACAAAATAAATTCTAAAACTTCCCACCGAAATGAATTCCACACCAATGAAAAAAGATAGCAGTGTCAAATTGCCGAAACGCACCAAGCCCGTCAAGTCCTTGACCCAAGTGCTGAAGGAAAGCGAGCGCGTCAAGAACCTTGTGAAGGAATCTGCCGATGAACTTGCGTCAGTCAATATGGTTCTCCACCAAGAGTTGGCGACTCAGGACCATTTGCCGAAAGTGGATAACGCCCTCGAGAAAAGCGAGGCCGTTGAAATAAAAGTGCAAGAAGCTTCGGTGAAGCTGGTCGGCGTGAATCAGGCCCTGAAGGATGAAGTCAAGGAACGCCACCTGCTGGAACGTGAATTGGCCACGGTCTTGGAACTGCAAGAAGAGACCCGCCATGCTGCCCTCCACGATTCTTTGACCGGTTTGCCGAACCGGGCCCTGTTCGATGATCGGCTGGAACATGGTTTGGTGCAAGCAACGCGACATGGCTGGACATTGGCCGTGATTTTTATGGACCTGGACAATTTCAAAACCATAAATGACTCATACGGACACGACGTAGGCGATGCGGTCTTACGCATTGTTGCGGCACGACTTGAAGAAAACACACGGGGCGAGGATACGGTCAGCCGCCATGGCGGCGACGAATTCTTGTATTTACTCATGGACATGAAACACGAAAATAACGCCAGAATCATTGCGGAAAAGATCATCAAAGCGGTTCAAATGCCGTGCAAGCTAAGAATAGGTGACCTCATCGTCACCCCAAGCATTGGCATTTCCATCTTCCCAAAAGATGGCACCACAGCAGAAGCTTTGAAGCAAAGTGCCGATGCCGCGATGTATCAGGCCAAACGGAGCAAGTCAGGCTATGCATTTGCGAGCATCGCCACCACTTCGCAAGTCTGAACCTGGTGCGCTGGTGGGAACGCGCCTGAAACCCGGATATATTTCCCGTGCGACCCCCATGGGGCAAGTTGTGAGGTTATGCAGCGGCGTCAGCCGAAGACGCGAGAGAAAGCTTCTCAATTGGCATTTGTCGCCGTCTCAGCCAGAGCCACTGCCTGTGCCGCGACCAGCGCCGCCTCTGCGGCCGTCTGAGCCGCTTCCTGAGCCGCCTTCTGTGCTGCCTCCTGGGCCACCGCCTGTGCGGCTGCCTGGGCTGCTATTTGCAGAGCCAGTGCCGCCGCCTCTGCCACCGTCTGTGCCGCGGCCTCTGCCAATACTGCCGTTTCCTGCGCCACTATCAGTGCTGACTGTGCCGTTGCCTGCTGCGCTGTCAGTGCTTGCGAGGTCGTCACCTCTGCTGCCTGTTCTGTTAGCTGTGATGCTGTGAGTACCGCCTGTTCCGTGACCTGCGAGGCTGTCAAGGCAGTCAGCGCCGCGTTCTGCGACGCGATCAGTGCCTTGTCCGCATACCCCAATATCTCGGAGGCATCCCGGTCCGCCGCTCCGTGTCGCAGCGCATCCTGCGTTAGCCCCCACGCCTCATTCGCTGCCTCTAATGCTGCCTGTGCCTTACCCATGCTTGCTTCCTTGTAGTTACCATGCCCTTCAATATCCACTTTTGGTCTTGCTCGTGACACGACTATGTGTGATGTCACTTATTTCCACAAGTACTGCGGCCACTCACGTTCCCCCCCCCCTATTGGGCAAACCACTTGGCCGCTGCATTATGCGTCTTTCAGTGGCGGTGCCGATTGCCGGCCTTTTTATAGTGGAAGCACACTGCTATCCTCATGGGACGAGCGTTGACCGGTCGGCAGGACTCTGTGACGGGATATCCGGGAGGCAGCCGTTGGCGAGCACTGTCACGCTCGCAGTTACAAGCTTTTTAAGCTTCCAGCCCTCGTCCACTCTAACTATTTAGCTCTATATTCAATAGCAATTAAGGGGTCCGCCGCCACCACAGCGCACGCGCACGCCGTAAAGCACGCGTGCGCAGCAAGTTGCCGCCCAAACCGCTGGTCCCGCAACAACACGCAGATGGCCCAAGCGGCGCAGCAGCGTTGGTGGGAGAAGTTAGACTCAAAGCCCAGCAAAAATGCCCCCTACCGGAGACCTTTATGATTCTTGAGCTTGCCGACTTCTCGATCCAGCCCGGCCAGAACGCCGCCTTTGAAGAGGCGATTCAGCGTGGCTTGCACACCACGATTGCCCACGTTCGCGGGTTTGAAGGCTTCAAGCTCAACCGCTGCATTGAAAGCACCGAGCGCTACGTCCTGCAAGTTTTCTGGACCACGCTGGAAGACCACACCGTCGGTTTCCGCCAGTCACCCGCATTTGCGCAGTGGCGTACCATCGTCGGGCCGTTCTTTGCGGGACCGCCGAGCGTTGAGCACTTCGAGTTGGTCGCCAAGTCAGAATCAGTCGCATAACCCCATGACAGCGAGCCACAACACCATGCCTTATGTTTTTGAACCCGCCCCGATCGTGTCGGTGCCCGTGGTGGGCAGTACCGCCCGCTTTCCCGTGCACCGCATTTATTGCGTCGGACGCAACTACGAAGATCACGCCAAAGAAATGGGCTTTACCGGCCGCGAGGCGCCCTTCTTTTTCATGAAACCGGCGGACGCCGTGCTGGTGGTCAACGCGGGCGAGACGGCTACCCTGCCCTACCCGAGCCTGACCCACAATCTGCACCATGAGATTGAGCTGGTGGTGGCAATTGGTACCGGTGGCAAGAACATCCAAGCCGCCGACGCAGCGCTACACATTTTTGGCTACGCCGTCGGCCTGGACATGACGCGACGCGACCTGCAAAACGAGATGAAAAAACAGGGCCGCCCCTGGTGCATTGGCAAGGGTTTTGACAGCTCGGCCCCGATCGGCCCGATTACGCCGGCAGGGGCGGCCGGTGATATCGCCCAGGCTGAAATTTATCTGCAGGTCAATGCTCAGGATCGCCAGCGCAGCTCGGTGTCCAAGCTGATCTGGACCGTTGCCGAGATCATTGAGCACCTGTCTGCGGCCTGGACCCTGCAGCCCGGCGACCTGATCTACACCGGCACGCCGGAGGGTGTGGGCGCCGTGGTGGCGGGCGACACGCTCCAGGGCGGCGTCACCGGCCTGAGCGCCATCACGCTCACCGTCGCATAACAGCCCGACTTCGCGGAACACCCATTTGCGCCATCTTGCATCGCTGTCCAAATTTTGCGCCATTCTGGCCGGCATCCTGCTCACCGCCATCACGCTGCTGACCTGCGCCAGTCTGATCGGGCGCAACACCCTGGGCCTGACCCTGGCCGGTGACTTTGAATTGACGGGCGTCGCCAGCGGCGCGGCCATTGCACTGTTTCTGCCCTGGTGCCAATGGCGGCGTGGCAACATCGCGGTCGACTTTTTCACCGCCCGGGCCAGTGTCAAAACCACGCTCAAGCTGGACCGGTTCGGCGCCCTGCTGCTGGCCGGGATGATGGCGCTGCTGGCCTGGCGCACCGGCGTGGGCGCGCTCAACGCCCTGCATACCCATTCCGGCACCATGCTGCTGGACTTTCCCGAGTGGCTGGTGTACGCCAGCATGGTGCCGCCGATGGCGCTGACCGTACTGATTGCACTGGTACAGGGTTTCGGTGGCGGCGCGGTGCATTCTGAGGGTCGGGAATGAGTCCGCTGCTGCTCAGCCTGATGATTCTTGCCCTGATGCTCGGCTTGATGGGGCTACGGGTACCGATTGCGGTTGCCATGTTTGTGGCCGGTGGTGTCGGCTACGTCACCCAGGCGGGCTGGGGAGCGTTCAGCAATTTTCTCAACAGCCTGGCTTTTTCCCGCTTTGCCAACTACGAACTGTCGGTCATTCCGCTGTTCATTTTGATGGGCCATTTCGCCACCCAAGGCGGCATCTCCAAAGCATTATTTGGCTTTGCCAGTGCCGTGATGTCGCGTTTTAAAGGCGGTCTGGCGATGGCGACGGTGCTGGCCAGTGCGGCATTTGGGGCCATTTGTGGCTCGTCCGTGGCCACGGCGGCCACCATCACCGCGGTGGCGCTGCCCGAACTGAAACGCCACGGCTACTCCGGCCGACTGGCCACCGGCACGCTGGCCGCCGGGGGCACGCTGGGCATTTTGATACCGCCCTCGGTGCCGCTGGTGATCTATGCCATTTTGGCCGAACAAAACATTGCCAAGCTGTTTGCGGCGGCTTTTGTACCGGGTTTCATCGCCATGCTGGGCTACATGCTGGCCATTGGTGTCTATGTGCGCCTGGTGCCCGGCCACGCCCCCGACATTGACAGGGCGAAGCCAGATATCAGTGAAGACAGCAGCCCGATGGCGGCACAGGCCCTGCGCGGCATCGTGCCGATCGTGCTGGTTTTTATGACCGTGTTTGGCGGCATTTACGGCGGCTGGTTCACCCCCATCGAGGGCGCCGCCGTGGGTGCGGCGGCCACCTTGGCAGCCGCGCTGCTCAAGGGGGAGCTTGATTTCAACAAGCTCAAATACTGTTTTTACGCCACGGCACAAGGTTCGGCCATGATCTTCCTGATCTTTCTGGGCGCGGACTTGATGAATTCGGCGCTGGCACTGACCCAAATGCCCAATCAGCTCGCCGCCGTGGTGCAAAGCTGGGGTTTGTCGCCCCTGCTGGTGGTGTCTGCCATTTTGCTGTTTTATGTGGTGCTGGGATCGGTGATGGACGAGTTGTCCATGCTGCTGCTGACCATTCCCATCTTTTTCCCGTTGGTGATCGGTCTTGACTTTGGCATGTCGCCCGAGTCGGTCGGCATCTGGTTTGGCATCCTGGTGCTTATGACGGTCGGCTTTGGCCTGCTGGCCCCGCCCGTGGGGCTCAACGTGTACATTGTCAACAGCATGGCCCCCGAGGTGCCGATTGCGGAAAGCTACCGGGGCGTGCTGCCGTTTTTGATCAGCGATGTGTTGCGTACACTGCTGCTCCTGTTCTGCCCCGGGGTCTCACTGTGGCTGGCCAACTTCATTACCTAACCTTTCACCACGCCATCATGCAAAGACGCACCCTGCTTAAAACCAGCGCCGCCCTGGCGCTGGCACCACCCGCCCTCGGCGGCGCAGCGCCCACCGTCACGCTCAAGTTCCACACCTTCATGGCGCCGCAGTCCAACGTCTGGCAGAACATGCACAAAGTCTGGATGGACAAGGTGAGCAAAGAATCAGGTGGGCGCATCCAGTTTGAAGCCTACCCGGCGATGCAGTTGGGGGGCAGTCCGGCGCAGCTGTACGACCAGGCCAAGGACGGCGTGGTGGACATTATCTGGACGATTCCAGGCTACACGGCGGGACGGTTCCCTCGGATCGAAGTGTTCGAGCTGCCGTTCATGATGAGCGATGCCGAGGCCACCTCCAGAGCCTGCTGGGAGTACATGCAGACCGTTGCGGCCGACGAGTTCAAAGACACGCAGGTGCTGGCGTTGCAGGTGCATGGGCCCGGCGTCTTCCACACCCGAGACAAACAGATCAAGACTGCCGCCGATCTCAAGAGCCTGAAAATGCGCGGACCAACCCGCCAGATCACCAAAATGCTCGGTTATCTGGGCGCCATACCGGTGGGCATGCCGCTGCCGTCCATTCCTGACGCGCTGTCCAAGGGCACCATCGACGGCGCCTTGCTGCCCTGGGAGGTGGTGCCATCGGTCAAAGTGCATGAACTCACCCGCTTTCACAGCCAGTTTGACCCCGTCGGCGGTGCGCTCTACACGGCCACCTTCGTGCTGGCGATGAACAAAGCACGCTACCAGGCACTGCCGCCTGATTTGAGAAAGATCATCGACAACAACTCGGGCCTGCAGACCTCGGGCTGGCTGGGCCGGGTGCAACAAGCCGGCGACGACGCCGGTCGGCAGGCAGCTCTGGCGCACAAAAATACGATTTACACCATCCCGGCGCTGGATGCGCAGGAGTTCAAACGCAAGGCGGCGGTCGTTGAAGTGGCGTGGGTCGAAGACATGAACCAACGCGGTTTTGACGGCCGTCAGTTGCTCAGCACGGCACGCCGTCTGATTGCAAAACACACCCTGCCGAAAAAAATTAATTAATTTCAAATTACACTGCCTGCATGCTGCGTCCTCCCATCAAACACTGCAAGAACTGCGGCACCGCCGTGGTCTACCGGGTGCCGGACGATGGCGACACCAAAGACCGCGCAGTCTGCCCGGCCTGCCACACCATTCACTACGAGAACCCTCTCAACGTGGTCGGGACCGTGCCCTATTGGGGCGACAAGGTGCTGCTGTGCAAACGCAATATCGAGCCCCGCTTTGGCAAATGGACGCTGCCGGCCGGGTTCATGGAAATGAACGAAACCGTGGCCGAAGGCGCAGCGCGCGAAACGCTGGAAGAAGCGGGCGCGCAGTTTGCCATGGAAGGTTTTTTCTCGCTGCTGAACGTGCCCCGCGTGGGACAGGTTCATGTGTTTTACCTGGCGCGCCTGCTCAGTGACCTGTTCCACCCCGGCTTCGAGACCATCGAAGCGCGGCTGTTTGCCGAAGATGAAATTCCGTGGGACCAAATCGCCTTTAGAACCGTCAAGGAAACACTGGAACATTACTTCGCCGACCGGCGCAAAGGACACTTTGAGATCCATGTCTTGGATATCGCCTGAGGCCCTGCGGCTGGGCGAGTTCTGGTTCTACCGCGTGGGAGGCTTTGTGCTGCTCAATGTGCTGGATGACCCGGCCTGGCTGGCGCTGATGTTTTGCTGATGCCCGATCGCCATCTGCCCTCTGTCTGATACCTCGGAGACTTGCGGCCAGGACGGGATCGAGTTCGTCATGGAGATCGAAGGCGAGCCGCCGGAACTGCCCGACCTGCGCGTACCTCGCAGTCACGTCCGCAGACCAAATTCGGGTTGCCAATGGAGCCAAACCGCGCGAGCCAAGGAGCGCGCAGTCGCCGAAAAGCACCGCATCGCGCAGGCAAAGCGGTGTTTTGACAGGCAGATCAAGGGCTGTGCCCTTCGCTCACTCCTGGCGGCGACGCCGTGCGATCAGGCCAGCGAGCGCGACGCCTAGCAGTGCCAGCGAGGAGGGCTCAGGAACGGGGTTGCCGGGATCGGCAAAGCCCGATGCCATCGTGACCCAATCACCAAAGAAGCTGCTGCCGACAGCGCCATCGGTCTGCAGCGCGAAAAAGCCCTTGGCGGTCCAGAATGCCGGGTTGTAAGTCTGGTGCACAAAGCAACCTTCGCTATAGGAGGCATTGAAACCGAATGCGATGCCTCCGGGGGTTGACACCCCTGGATCCTCGCAAAGAATTCCACCCGCGCCGCTGGTAACCCCATTAACCCCAATGCCCGAGCCGGTGAACCCCAGCACGGTGTCCCAGAAAGCATTGCCCTGGTAGTCGCCCACACCGAGGCTACCGCCCGCTGTGACAAATGCGGCGAGGTTGCTGGCACCACCAGCAGGCGTCAGACCCGGACCCGGGTCGGAGCAGCAAGAGCCGGGAGAATCAGCATAGATTGCAGAATAGGGCGCAAGGGAAACCGTCCCGGTCAAGAAAGAAAAAGGCTGGAAGTCGAACGTGACATTGCCAGCGGTGTAGTTCGGAAGGCTAGCCCTGCCATAGTTGTTGAGAAATAGGATCTTTTTCGGTCCAGTGTTTCCCATCTGATCCATTACCGGGTTGATGTAATTGGTATCGCCATGCAAGCCGATGACATCGCTGCCAATCAGGAAAGTAGCTCCGGCGTTCGCGCCAGCACCCCACGTCAGGCCTATAGTGGCCAAAAGCGCGCTTACCAAGATTCTGATTTGTCGTTTCATTTTTAACTCCTTGGGTTAAATAGCATGGAGCACCCACACTATTGGGGACTTCGTAAGCACGAATCGGGCCGGGTTGAAAATCAATATAATTATCAATAACTTAGTCAAAATGTGT
This sequence comes from Gammaproteobacteria bacterium, assembly GCA_025359085.1. Taxonomy (GTDB): domain Bacteria; phylum Pseudomonadota; class Gammaproteobacteria; order Burkholderiales; family Burkholderiaceae_C; genus Rhodoferax. The sequence goes on along the minus strand of JANYHL010000005.1, from coordinate 25,599 downwards.
CGGCCAGACGACTTCGGATGTAAAGAATCCCGACAACCGAGGGTGCATGAATCGAGATGATTCGGTATGCCGACCGAGCCAGATCGACAGCGACTGGTCGATGCGCAGGATGGTTGGGCTGGGAACACCCAGGGCGCCGGCGTAGGCCACGCAGCCCGGGTCCTTGGTGCCGACTTCCAGGCCGCTGGTTGTGATGCCCATCGCGCCGATTTACCTGCTGACAGCCGTGACCGTCACAGGCATCGCGCTGGAGTCCATGACGGTTGCGATCAAGAAACTGGCCCCAAACGGTCGAATCATCGCCGGGCCCACCGGGAGCTACAAACTGGCTGACTCTGAGCCGACTGTGACTGCACTGTAGTATTTCAACCGTTGGTCAAGCGCAGATGCAAACGCCAGCTCTAAACGCCATCCACCTGTTTGAGAAATGGTTCCACCTGGTCCCGGTGCAGGAAGAGAGCGAGCTAGCCGGAGCACGGGGCAGTCGCAGCACCCTGGCCTTTAACCTCGATACCAACCGGCTGCTGCTCAAGCACACAGCACTGGCTGGCAAGGGAAATCGAGCTGATCGATTGCGCCGGCAAACCCCTGTACGCCTACGCTTAGCTATCTTAAAAGTAGCTAGCTACCCAAGCAGGACGAGGGCTAGAGGCAATGCTGTTCACTTAAGCCAGTTCACCCTGAGCCTGTCGAAGGGCTGCCAGGCTTCGACAGGCTCAGCCCGAACGGTGATGGGGCGTTATTTGAACCGCATTGGGGCTAGAGGCCAAAATTCCATCTATATCCTGGCAAACCACGGACGGCGACGTCGCTGTCGCTGCAATGAACGTCAGCAGCGGCGACACGGCCGGTTCGCATCAGGCCTTGAACTTCGCTGTGACCTCCGCCACGCGCTTGCCGAACAGCTTGGCTGTGTCCAGGTCACCTTGCAGCATTTCTGCGGGCGAGGCGTCTGACGGCGACTGCGCCATGGCCCCCGCCGAAGAACCCAGGTAGTTGATGTCGTTGCGTTGCGCGGCCTTGGCATTGCCCGGCAACATTCCGGTGCCGACCCAGATGCCGCTGTGCTGCATCGCCAGGGTGAACAGGTAATGCAGTGTGGAGTGCTTGTCGCCATTGATGGTGGCGCTGTTGGTAAAGCCGGCAAACACCTTGTCTTTCCAGACCTGGCTGAACCAGGGTTTGCTGGACGCATCGGCAAACTTCTTGAACTGCCAGCTCACGTTGCCCATGTAGGTGGGGCTGCCCATGATGATGGCGTCAGCCGCGTTCAGCGAGGCCCAACCGGCGTCGCTCAGATTGCCTTCAGCGTCAATGGCAAGCAACTCGGCGCCGGCGCCTTCTGCCACCGCTTGCGCCATGCGCAGGGTGTGACCATAACCTGAGTGAAAAACTACTGCTACTTTTGTCATTTGAGATATCTCTTGAAAAACGGGAAAAAATGAGGCCTGCGGCGCAAACCCCCGCGGGTATGAAAACAGTCCAGGGCCGAGTTGGCCCCAGCGGCAAGCTCAATCCTGGCGCCGGGCGTCCAGGCTCCAGGCCCCGGCGCCATGTGCGGCCAGCACCAGCAGGCCGCCGACCACCGCGATGTTCTTGTAGAACATCAGTTGCTGCATCATGGCCTGGTCAGCGGGCACACCCCAGAAATTATGGAATACAAAAGTGGCCGCCAGCGTGAACACCGCCAATGCCAGCGCGGCCACACGGGTACCGAAACCGCTGATCAAGGCCAGCGATCCGCCTACCTCCACGATGATCGCGATGACGGCGCCCAGTGCGGGCAGCGGCAGGTCTTTGGAGCCAATGTAGCCCACGGTGCCCGCAAAGCCCGCGATCTTGGAAATACCCGCTGGCAAAAATAACAGGGCGAACAGCAGGCGACCGACCAAGGTCAGCGGGTTTTGAAGATTTTTGAACATGAGGAAGTCCTTTTAGAGTTTAAAAAATAGAAAAATAGAAAATTAATTATCAGTGGGTCAATTCAAACACCAACACTTCAGCCTCTTTGCCGTGAGCCAGATTGAGCTCGGTTTCGTCTGTCAGCAATGCCGCGTCACCCGTCGTCAGTGATTGGCCGTTGACTTCGAGCTCGCCACGCACCACATGCACATAGCTTTTTCGATTCGGGTCGAGCGTGTGTTGCGCGGCTTGATCGCCGTCAAACAGGCCGGCGTACAAGCGCGCATCGGCATGAATCGTGACCGAGCCCTGGGCACCATCGGGGGATGCGACCAAGCGCAACTGGCCCTGTTTTTCGCTGTCGGCAAAGGTCTTTTGCTCATAACTGGGGCTGACGCCCAGCACATTGGGCTCAATCCAGATTTGCAGCAAATGGGTGGTGGCATTGGGCGCGTGGTTGAACTCGCTGTGCTGCACGCCGGTGCCGGCACTCATGCGCTGTACATCGCCCGGCGGAATCGCCTTGACGTTGCCCATGCTGTCCTGGTGCGCCAGCGAGCCACTCAGCACATAGGTGACGATCTCCATGTCGCGGTGACCATGGGTGCCAAAGCCCTTGCCGGCGGCGATCCAGTCTTCATTGATCACGCGCAGATTGCCCCAGCCCATGTGCTGCGGATCGTAATAACCCGCAAAGGAAAAACTGTGAAAAGATTTGAGCCAGCCGTGGTCGGCATAGCCACGCTCCTGTGATTTGCGAACTGTCAACATAGCAGCTACTCCTTGAATGACCCTGACTTTAGGCGCATCGGCGGCGGTTGGCCCCACTTTACTTTGATGACATCATTCAAATTATTCGAATAATCAGTGGATTTGAATTGCATTTGAAACTTGCAGGCAGGCAAACACCATATTATTTCAATAGCGCTATGTGCTTGCAGCACATGGGCTAGCTGTCGATTGGTCTTAAAAAACGTCACCCTAGCAAAAGCAAAAAAAACCAACTTTATCGTCCAGCCGCGCGCACCGGTCGGGCGCCAGTGTGGCCGGTCTTACGCGCGCAGCGCTCAGCCCTCGGAGCGAGCGGCCTGGGGGTGCTCAAAAAAGAAACGCAGCATCTCAAGCGTGGCATCGGGGCCGCTCGCATCGGTATAGGAACCGTTAGCGTGGCCGCCCGACCACGCGTGCCCGGCCCCATGCACCAGCCAGTGCTCGGTCAAAATCTGACCTTGGCCGCCCTGCTGGGTGGAGCGTGTGTAACGCCGCCCCTGAGCCGAGACGCCCTGCTCCACCCGCGCGCTGCCTGCCGGGCGCGCGTGCGCGTCCGGCGCACCGGCGGCGGCGCCCAAGGCAGCGGCAATCACCTGATCGCCATTGCGCGGATGCACAGTCTGATCCTGGTCGCCGTGAAACACGATGGTAGGCCGCGTTAGCTGCGGACGCAGCCGCGCTTTCGGTGCCCGCACGCCACGCCCGCCCTGGGCCTGTGCCACCCTGCCAAGCTGGCCGCTTTGCATCAGCATCAGCGCCTGCGCCACATTGCTCGCAGCGCCACTGGGCAAGCCTGAGTGAACGCCGACCGCCGCAAAGAGCTCCGGGTACGCCGCCGCGACGATGACGGCCATCGCGCCACCGGCCGACAAACCGGCGACATAGACGCGCCGTGGATCGATGCCGTGCTGTTTGATCACCGCCTGCGTCAGGCTCGCGATCAGGGCCGGTTCACCCCGGTCGCGCTCTTGGTGCTCAGGCTTGAACCAGTTCCAGCAACGTGACTGGTTGGCGTCGGTTCCCTGCTGCGGGTACAAGACGAAAAAACCCTGTTCGCGCGCCCGCTGGTTCATGGCAGTGCCAGCGGCGAAGTCGTCCGGATCCTGGGTGCAACCGTGCAGCATCACGACCAACGGCAGCGCTTTGCCAATCTGACCCGGCGGCCGGTAGAGCTTGAAGCGGCGCGTCAGCGCGGCATGCGTGTGCGTGCCGCTGCTGAACTCGCCCGTGCCGGAATCGGTGTTGACGGCTGGATCCGCGTCCACATCAACAACACCGCCCTCCAGCCCCCAGGGCGACGGCGTCGGCAGCGGGGCGCCGGGAACCGCAATCAACCCGGCATCCGCCCACGCGTGCGCAGTGCCGGGTACCGCGCCCGCTGTTGCTGCACCCCGCAGCGCGTTTTGGATGGCCTCGGTCGCGTTCTGCAAGCGGCCCGATTGCGTCAGTTGGGTGGCGGCGCGCATCAATTCCTGAAGGGTCATGTTCATACAGATTTTCTTGGATTGGATTTGAGAGGACGTCAGGGCGAGATCAGCGCCGGCGACTGGCCAGTGCCGCCTTCACCGCCGGGCTGGCCTGCAGCGCGCCCAGCACTTCCAGCGAGTCGATGGTGGCCAGGGCCAGCTCTGGCGTGACATCAGCGGCAATCGTCACCAGGCCGAGGACGCGTATCTGCAGCGTCTGGCGTGCCGCCTGCAGTGCGCGCAGGTCATCCAGGCTGAAATGCTGCAACCCCAGCACCAGCATCTTGCGCGCCACCACCTGTTGCACTGCCTGCGCGTGGGTCGCGAGCTGATTGCGGATGGCCGTGCGGATGAAGTCGGTGCGGTTGCCGTAAAAACCCTCAGCCACCATCAGGTCCACTTGGCCCAAGTCGACAAAGCCGAGGTTGATGGTGATTTTTTCGGAGTCCACCAGTTTGGGCTGGGCGGCTGGGGCGCTGAGGTTTTGCTTCATGGGATGATCATATCACCATCCACATGGATGGTGCATGGATGTTAATAACCTAGAGGCAAAGCAACCTACGTCCTGAGAGTTTTGTCGAATTATTTTACAAACTGCCGTCTTGGCAGCTCGTCGTCGTACGGCCTAAAGCCGCGTAAGCCCCGCCCAGCAAGGCTTGCGGGCGTGTCACGACTCCCTTGGTGCGAAATTTGCTTTTAGCTGTGCCCCAGCGCAGGTGTCAAATTTTCAGGACGCGCGCCACAACCTCAAGGAGACCCCGCCATGAAACAGATTCTGCCGATTCTTGCCTTCGCCGCAGCGTTCTTCGGCGTCCCGGCATCACAGGCATCCCCGCTGACCTTCACGGCCCTGCTCAATGGCGCGAGCGAGGCGCCCCCGAATGCATCGCCGGGTACCGCCAGCGCCACCGTGATTTTTAATACAGCAGCGCACACCATGGACGTTTCCGTCATCTTCTCGGGGCTGCTCGGTGACACCACCGCGTCGCACATTCACTGTTGCACGGCCGCGCCGAACACAGGTAACGTCGGCGTGGCGACAACCACGCCGACCTTCCCTGGATTCCCGTTGGGGGTCAGCGCAGGCAGCTACAGCCACCTCTTTGACATGACACTGGCAAGTTCATACAACCCGGCGTTCGTTACAGCGCAGGGTGGCATCGCGAATGCCGAAGCGACCTTGTTCGCCGGCATGCTCGCCCAAAGGTCCTATTTCAATATCCATAGCAACCTTTTTCCGGGCGGCGAAATTCGCGGTTTCCTTCAGGCCGTGCCCGAACCCGGCAGCCTGGCCTTGCTCGGGCTGGGTCTGGCAGGGCTTGCGCTAAGCAGTCGTCGTAACCGAGCACACATTAACCTGATCCAGCGTTGCCAGCGCGGACGAGACGCCATAGGTGCAGGCTGATTCATGGCGCTCCGGTTGATGCTGGACGGGCGGGCCGTGGAAAGCCCCTGAGGCAACAGCCCGCTACGTCATTGGCTGGCTGAGCTGCGTAACGTCTGATGCAGGCAAATATGCTATATTTATAATAGCTACAAACGAAGATAGGACAAGGGCTAGCGGCCAATTTGTCTTAAAAATCGCCACGGCCACCGGACGCCAGCGATTCAAACTTGGTGATGGTGTTAATGAACGCCAGCTTGACCACACCGGTGGGCCCGTTACGCTGTTTGGCGATGATAATCTCGGCCACACCCGGCTCTTTGCAAGCGTCCTTGGTGTAGTACTCGTCGCGGTAAATGAACATGATGATGTCGGCATCCTGCTCAATCGCACCGGACTCGCGCAAGTCACTCATCATCGGGCGCTTGTCGGGCCGTGTTTCCACGCTGCGGTTGAGCTGCGACAAGGCAATCACCGGGCACTGCAGCTCCTTGGCCAGCATTTTCAAGCCCCGTGAAATCTCGCCCAGCTCGGTGGCGCGGTTTTCACCCTCGCTGTTGGAACCACTCATGAGTTGCAAATAGTCGACCACGATCAAGCCGAGCTTGCCGCACTGGCGCGACAGGCGCCGCGCGTTGGCGCGCAGTTCGCTGGAGGTCAAGCCCGCCGTTTCGTCAATGTGCAGCGAGATGGTGCGCAGCTTTTCAATCGCTTCGGTCAGACGCGGCCATTCTTCGTCGGTCAGTTTGCCGGTGCGCAAGTGGCTCTGATTGATGCGTCCAATCGAACCCACGATACGCACCGCCAGCTGCGCGGCGCCCATTTCCATTGAAAACACCGCCACCGGCAGGCCTTCGTTGAGCGCCACATGCTCGGCAATGTTGATCGCCAGCGCCGTTTTGCCCATGGACGGACGCGCCGCCAGCACCACCAGATCGCCCGCCTGAAAACCGGCCGTCATGCGGTCCAGGTCATAGAAACCGGTCGGCACGCCGGTGACGTCGTTCGGGTTGTCGGCCATCTCCTGCACCCGGTCCAACAGCGCCACCACCAGCGAGTCCATGGCTTGAAAACCCTGGCGGGTGCGGGCACCCTCTTCGCCGATGTTGAAGATTTTTTGCTCGGCTTCGTCCAGAATCGCCGCCACAGCCCGTCCTTTGGGATTAAAGGCGTTGGTGGAGATTTCATCGCTGGCCGCCACCAGCTTGCGCAAAATAGAGCGTTCCCGCACGATCTCGGCGTAGCGGCGGATGTTGCCGGCACTGGGCACGTACTGGGCCAGCGAATTGAGGTAAGCCAGGCCGCCGATTTCTTCTGCCTTGCCCTGGTTTTGTAACTGCTCAAACACCGTGATCACGTCGGCCGGTTTGGTCGCGTTGATCAAGGCGCCCAGCGCCGCAAACACCATGCGGTGCTCGTAACGGTAAAAGTCACGCTCGGTCAACAAGTCGTTGACGCGGTCCCAGGCGCCGTTGTCGAGCAACAGACCGCCCAGGACGCTGGACTCGGCTTCAATGGAGTGCGGGGGAATGCGCAATTGCGCAACTTGGGCATCTTGACCGTAGTCAATGGGCACGGCAGAAAGTACAGCAGACATGGGGGTGGGGGTTTCCTTTGAGCCATCGATACTACGCCAGCGCACGGCCAGCGTCGAATGAAAAGCTGGGCACAAGCCCTTTAAAAGCTGTGGATAAACTGTGGAAATGGCGGGACAAGCGGGCTTGACGACGCGCTTGGCCACAAAGGACGTCACGACGTCCTCCTCAGGTAGGCGGATGCCGCTATGTACCATAACGAGGCTGCCGATGGGAATTTGATCCAGTTTGATGCTTTAAACGCGTCAATAATCCTGGGAGGGATAAATCCAAGTCAGCAACCCTGAAAATCATGAAATCCATCAACTTCCGGTGGCGTTCGCTCAAAACCAGAGTGACGCTTTTTACACTGGCTATCTTCCTGCTGAGCATGTGGGCGCAGGCTTTCAGCACCAGCAAAATGCTGCACGCCGATATGGAGCGTATGTTGGGGGAGCAGCAGTTTGCGACAGTTTCCGTGATGGCTGAAAAGGTCAATGAAGAACTGGAGCGCCGCCTGCAGGGGCTGAAAAATGTTACTCAGCGCGTGAGTCCGGTCCTACTGGGCAATCCGTTGGCCTTGCAGGTGCTGCTGGAAGAGCACGTGATTTTGCAGAGCCTGTTCAACGGGGGCACCTATGTCACTGGCACCGATGGCACCGCGATTGCCAGTCTCCCGATGTCTGCAAACCGAATCGGCATCAACTACCTGGAGCGGGATTACCTGGCGGCTGCACTCAAAGAAGGGAAAGCGATTGTGGGTCGGCCCGTCATCAGCAAGCCGCAAGGTGAGCCGATTATCGGCATGGCCCTGCCAATTCACGATACACAGGGGAAAGTAATCGGCGCACTGGCCGGTGTGATCAACCTGGCCCAACCCAATTTTCTGGACAAGATTACCGCTCGCCACTACGGCGCGGCGGGCGGCTACCTGCTGATCGCACCACAGCACAATCTGTTTGTCACCGCCACCGACAAAAGCCGCCTCATGCAGCCGCTCCCGGCCCCCGGCGTCAATCCGATGCATGACCGCTACATGCAGGGCTTCAACGGGTTCGGCACCGCCATCAACTCGCGTGGCACGGAAGATTTATCGGCGGCGCAGCGGATTCCGGTCGCTGGCTGGTTCGCCGTCGCGGTGTTGCCCACCGCGGAGGCCTTTGCCCCGATCAACGCCATGCATCAAAGAATGCTGCTGACCACCCTCCTCCTGACGTTGCTGGCAGGTGCTCTGACCTGGTGGGTGTTGCGACGCGAGCTGTTGCCGCTGCTCACGACCGCACGCAGCCTGGCCACCCAGGCAGAAACAGACCAGCTCCCGCAACCCTTGTCTCTCACCCGACAAGATGAAACCGATCAACTGATTGGCAGCTTCAATCGATTACAGCAAACCCTGACAATCCGAGAACTAACACTGAAGGAGAGCGAAGAGAAGCACCGGCTGCTGGTTGAAAACAGCCACGACGTGATTTACACGTTAACCAGAGCGGGTGAAATTACCTTCATGTCGTCGGCCTGGACTGCGCTGCTGGGACAGTCGATCAGTCAGGTCGTCGGGCAAACAATCTTTGCCTTTGTTCATCCGGAAGATGTTGTTGTGTGCACAACATTTATGCAAAACGTGATTGCGACGGGTCAATCGCAAGAGGGGATTGAATTGCGCCTTCGCCATCTCGACGCAAGCTGGCATTGGTTCCACTCCAATGCAGTGCCGTTAATTAACGAAACCGGCAAGGTCATTGGTTTACAGGGAAGCGCCATGGACATCAGCGTGCGCAAACGGGCGGAGGAAGACACCCGCATCGCCGCCACCGCCTTCGAGTCACAGCAAGGCACCGTCATTACCAACGCCGAAAAAGTGATCCTGCGCGTCAACAAAGCTTTCACCAAGATTAACGGCTACACGATGGAAGAAGCGGTGGGCCAGACGCCACGGCTGCTCAAGTCGGGTCGCCATGACGCAGGCTTCTATGACGCCATGTGGGCGAGCATCGCGCGCAGCGGTTCCTGGCAAGGTGAAATCTGGAACCGACGCAAGAGCGGCGAGGCGTATCCCGCATGGCTGAACATCAATGCAGTGAAAAACGCGGCAGGGCTGGCCACTCACTACGTTGGCTTCTTCAGCGACATCACTGAGCGCAAAGTATCGGAAGAAAAGATCGATCGTCTGGCCTTCTATGACGCCTTGACCGGTTTGCCCAATCGGCGACTCCTGATCGATCGACTGCAGCAGGCTCTGACTGCAACGGCCCGCTACCACTGCAAGGGCGCTCTGCTGCTCATTGATCTGGATCATTTCAAAACTCTCAATGACACCTTGGGCCATGAACAGGGTGATTTGCTCCTGCAGCACGCCGCCAGGCGTTTGTGTGCTTGCCTGCACGAGAGCGATACCGTAGCCCGTGTCGGCGGTGATTCATTCATGGTGCTGATGGAAGATCTGAACCTGAGTGAACAGGAAGTGGCCACCCAGGCTAAAGCTTTGGGCGAAAAAATCAGGAGCACGCTGAGTCAGCCCTTCCTCCTCGGCAACGCCACGCATCACAGCACCGCCAGCATCGGCATTGCCTTGTTTGACGGTACCCAGCAGGTCAGCACCGAAGAACCCTTGAAGCAGGTTGAACTGGCCATGTACCACGCCAAGGCGGCAGGCCGCGACACCTTGCGTTTCTTTGGCCCACAGATGCAGGCGGTGGCCACCGCCCGTGCGACGCTTGAGAGTGGCTTGCGAGAAGCGTTGGAAAAAAACCAGTTTACCCTTCACTACCAAGCCCAGATGATGGGCGGGCACCAGATCACCGGGGTTGAAGCACTGGTGCGCTGGCAGGATCCGCGACGCGGCATGGTGTCGCCGGCCGAGTTCATTCCATTGGCAGAAGAAACCGGACTGATCCTACCGCTGGGGCAATGGGTACTGGAAACTGCCTGCACCCAGTTGGCACAATGGGCAAGCCGCGCCGAGATGGAACATCTGACGGTGGCGGTGAATGTCAGCGCGAACCAATTCCAGCAGAGCGACTTTGTCGAGCAGGTGCTGGCAGTGCTGGAGCGGACCGGGGCCAACCCGAATCGACTCAAGCTGGAGTTGACCGAGAGCATGCTGGTATCCAATGTCGAAGAGGTCATCGCCAAGATGGGTGCACTCAAAGAATGCGGTGTGAGTTTCTCACTCGATGATTTTGGCACCGGCTATTCGTCGCTGTCGTACCTCAAGCGCTTGCCACTGGATCAACTGAAAATTGATCAAGGCTTCGTGCGCGACATCCTGATCGATGCCAACGACGCTGCCATTGCAAAAATGGTGATCGCGCTGGCTGAAAGCTTGGGGCTATCGGTCATCGCGGAAGGGGTGGAAACCGAGGCACAGCGCGACTTCCTGGCGGGTCTGAACTGCAATGCCTATCAAGGCTATCTGTTTAGCCGACCGCTGCCGCTGATGGAATTCGAAACATTTTTTCAGCGGCCTTGAAGCCTTTTTGGGGGTCGCATTGGGGTGAACGCGGGCCGGTCGCTGAGCGCCGGACTGCTCATTTATCGGCTTCACAGATCAGAAACCGAACTTCGCACCAGCACCCAGCAAGGTGGCAGTGCCTAACAATGTAAAAATTGCAGCGGCAATGGAGTGCACCAGTTTCATTGGGATTCTGGAAGCCAGCTTGTCGCCAATAAATACAGCGGGCACATCGGCGATCAGCATTCCCAGGGTGGTTCCAATCACAACCAACAAGGGGTTGGCGTAATGCGCGGCCATGGCAATGGTTGCGATCTGGGTTTTATCTCCCATTTCAGCGAGAAAGAACGTGATCAGCGTGGCACCAAAAACACCGAATCGTTGAGCTACTTGGGTTTCTTCTTCTTCAATTTTGTCGGGAATCAGGGTCCAAATTGCCATCCCGATGAAGGACGCTCCCAACACCCACCGCAGAATTTCGGGAGTAACGGCAGAGGTAATCCAAGCCCCTAAAGCACCCGCCAAACCGTGGTTCACAATGGTGGCACACAGAATGCCCAGGATGATGGGAACGGGCTTTTGGAATCGGGCCGCCAGGATGAACGCGAGAAGTTGGGTTTTGTCGCCGATTTCTGCAAGGGCAACAACACCGGTCGAGACGAGGAGAGATTCCATATCATTTCCAAGGCCGGTAACAAACAGATGACCACAACACTTCCCCGGCCAATTCGGAGGTGTTGTGGTCAAAGGTCTTGCCAGGCAATGGAACTGCTTACGCCATGACCTGCAGGTCAAGTGTGTTGACGTAAGCCTCTTCAGGCTGAAGAGCGGCTACTCCCCAATGACGTGTTGATTATATGGAAGGCCAAGTCAGCGCTGCCCATAGTCGTGACGCCATGCCGCAATCGCGGTGACGACCATGCCGGCGACGCCAAAGACCACCATGGTCTCGCCGAGTACATGATGCCAGCCGGCCATCGGACTGAGCAGCAGCATGGAGCCGCCGATCACCAGGGCCGCAAACGCGATGGCACTCGTGAGCCGCTCGAGATTGCGGCTGAAGCGCCCACCCAAGGCCTCCAGACCGGGAAGTCGACCCAGATCACCTTCCGCGATGCGACGCAGGACGCGGCGCGTGTCGCCGGGCGCGTCCATGATGAAGCGCTCCATGTCGCGCGCCAGCTTGACCGTGTTGCCCTTCAATCGTTCTGGCGAGAAGTGCAGTGCGGTCAGGCGCGATATTTCCTCGCGAAACGATCCCATGTAGTTGTGTTCCGGTGCGAGCTTGGCGATCATCGACTCCAGGATAATGAAAGCGCGTGCCAGCAAAACAAATTCGGCCGGGTTGTGTACCCCGTTGCGGCTTCCGGCGCGCAGCAGGGACTCGAACGCATCCCCAACTGAAACATTGGCCAGATTGGTCCGGCGGATCGCATAGAGCACGGTTTTGATGTCCGCCAGCAGTGCCGATCGATCGACATTTTCACTGCCCGGCGCCATTTCGAGATAAGCCTCGGTGGCGGCGCGCGCATCGCCATTGACGACTGCGCCGAGCAGCAGCGTCAGCGATTCGCGCATCGGTTCATCCAGCTCACCCGTATTGCCAAAATCCAGCAGCGAAAGCCGTCCGTCGGGCAGGACGAAAACATTACCTGGATGCGGGTCAGCGTGAAACAAGCCTTCTTCGAAGATGGTTTGCAACATCAGCGTGATCAGGGTGTTCATCGACCGCGCCATCTCATTCGGATGCTTCTTGGCGTAATAATCAATTCGTTCACCGGGAGAGAACTCCAGGGTGAGCACCGCGCCGTTCGAACACTCCGTCACGACGTCGGGTATCCACAGGTCAGGGAAATCGGCCATCGCAGTACGATAGAGAATGACCGAATGCGCTTCACGAATGAAATCGGTTTCCCGGTTCAGACTGATGCCAAATTCACGTACCACAATCGGCAGAGTTAGTGGACGCAGACGCGGAAACAGCCTCTGCCCCAACGCCACCAAGTAGTTCAGCGCCGCCATATCGGTGGCGATCTTGGCGATCAGGCCTGGCCGCTGCACCTTCACGGCGACGTGGCGCCCGTCGATCAGGATCGCCTCATGCACCTGGGCGATGGTGGCGGAGCCGATCGGTATCTCGGCGAAGGATGAGAACAACGACTTCAACGGAGCGCCCAGTTCGCTCTCGACTTTCGTGCGCACCGCGGCAAAGCTCATTGCCGGCAACTGGTCATGCAATTGCTCCAACTCACGGGTGTAGGCCGCTGGCAACAGGTCCCGGCGCATCGCCAGCACCTGCCCAAACTTGAGAAAGACCACGCCCAACTCCTCAAGGGCTTCGCGTACTTCTTTCGGCGTCGGCCAATGGCCCCGGCCAAACAGAGCGCCCAGGAACTTGTGCTTGGCGAGCACGCGCATGATTTGCACCAGTCGCGGTAGTGCCCGCATTTTGGTCGTCTCGATGTTAATCAATACAGCCATGCGATTCTCCTGGGATTCATGCCAAAAATAGGCCTGAAGTGACCATGCGTGGCGGGTGGATTCTCATGCTCTGCATGGTCGCGGCTCATGCTGGCGCCGCCTTTAATTGGCGGCAGCTGCTGGCATCCGGTCCATCATCATCTGCATCATGCTTTCCATCATGGCCATGCGTTTTTCCATCATCTGGTGATGTTGACCCATATTGCCTGGCATCGGCTTTTTGGCCTGCATGTCAGCCATGCCGGCGCCACCCATCATGCCCATTGTCTTCATGCCTTCCTGCATGGTCTTCATATGCTCGGCCATCAATGCCTTTTTTTCTTCCGGCGTTTTGGCGTTCATCATTTTTTGATGCATCTCGTTCATGGCTTTCATCTTGCCGTCCATGGCAGCCATCTTCTCTGCGCTGGCTGGGGCGGCGGCCGATGCAGCCGGTGCGGCTGTTGCCTGCTCGGTCGCTAACACGTTGGCTTGATGTTGCTTGTGCTGTGCATCGACTTGCGCGTCGGTTTGCGCCCAAGCGCCGAGGGCGGCAGTAGCGAGGGCAATGGTAAGAACGGTCGAACGAAGGTGTGACATGGTCAACTCCAATTAAGAAATAAAAAAACAAGGGGAAACGAAAGAGGTTCTCGGTTCCTGCCAAAAGGCGGTCCGAAAGCAGATGCAGGCCCGCTGCCAGGCGGATCAACCCGCGCAGCAGAAAGCCTGGTTAGGAGATGTCAAATATTGAGCCGCAAATAGCGGATGGAGACGGGTGGTTCCGAGCAAATCGGTTTTGCGAACGCCTGCGACGGCGGCGTCTGATCTGTCGCTGGCACCTGCAAGCCGGTCAACAACGGCACGGGAAGCATATCCAGGTGCGCGAGTCCGTCCGCGTGGTCCTTGAGCAAGGTCCTCTGCTCTGCTACGCAGAAATTCAGGCATGTTATTTTTTCGGGTGACTTGGCGCTCTCATCAAAATGAACAAAACTCGCAGTCATGTGGACGGGAGCCAGAGCGTGTCCAGCACGCACTGCAGAAACAGTCTCGGAGTAAGCGCGACTGAAATAGTCGTCAGCACCAGAATCTGACTGCAGCAGACAAGCGTTCGCTACGCCAACCCCCAATGCCATCAACCAGACGAACAACATCACGGTAGCGCAGTACCGTGTTCGCCGAGCGTTGAAAAAGAACTTCATGCTGTTCAATCAGGCCTCTGCAGTTTGTTTTCTATGGCTGCACGGAATGATTGAATACTACTTAGACTGAATGGCCATGATCACTTATCCTTGCGCTGGATAACCAGCACCACGAGGGCGACGACAACAACAATCAGCAAGACCGGCATCCATACCCCGCCGTAGCCACCCATCCAGCCAAAGCCTGAGTTGCCACCGCCCATCATGGTTCCGGTCTGCGCCAAGACCCCACCGCTGCTCAGTAGCGGGACAGCACCAACAGCCATGGAAAGCAAGGTTTTCATAAATTTCTCCAATGAGACGGGTTGAGACTTCGGTTGCCCATAGACTGAGAACGCCGAGTCAGCACGGCTGGTTGCAACTCCAAGTAAAAGAACTCGCACCCAGCCCCATGCCATGAATTTACGCCTTCATCTTGCCAGCGTCTGTGTGACAGCGCACCTTCAAAAAAGATTGATTAAAGCCCGCAGAGCGGGCTTTAATGAGTTTAAATTTATGCCATTTCAGGCTGTAGCCCCCGTAAAACGGGGGCAGTATGCTATCAATAACATTGCATCACCGCATCCTCAGTAAGTTTGACCCAACTGATCCAGAATCGCCGGATTCTCCAGCGTCGAGGTATCCTGAGTGATGGACTCGCCTTTGGCCAGTGAACGCAACAGGCGGCGCATGATCTTGCCGGAACGGGTCTTGGGCAAGTTCTCGCCGAAGCGGATATCTTTGGGTTTGGCAATCGGGCCAATTTCTTTGGCAACCCAGTCACGCAGTTCCTTGGCAATGGCTTTGGCTTCATCACCCGTGGGCACCGGGCGCTTGAGCACCACAAAGGCGCAAATCGCCTCGCCGGTCAGATCATCCGGGCGTCCCACCACGGCGGCTTCGGCCACCAGGTCGGTCTTGGCCACCAGCGCCGACTCGATTTCCATCGTGCCCATGCGGTGGCCCGAGACGTTCAGCACATCGTCAATGCGGCCGGTGATGCGGAAGTAACCGCGATCAATACTGCGCACCGCGCCGTCCCCTGCCAGATAAACCGTGCCACCCAACTCTTCAGGGAAGTAGCTTTTCTTGAAGCGTTCCGGGTCGTTCCAGATATTGCGAATCATCGACGGCCAGGGGCGTTTGACGACCAACAAGCCACCCGATCCATTGGGCACATCGTGACCTGCTTCGTCCACGATCGCCGCCATGATGCCCGGCAGCGGCAAGGTGCAACTGCCCGGCACCAGGGGCGTGGCTCCCGGCAGCGGCGTGATCATATGGCCGCCGGTTTCGGTCTGCCAGAAAGTATCGACGATCGGGCAACGCTCGCCGCCGATGTTTTTGTAGTACCACATCCAGGCCTCCGGATTGATCGGCTCGCCCACCGTGCCCAGAATGCGCAGGCTGCTCAGGTCAAAACGGTCAGGATGGATTTTTTCATCGCTCTCGGCCGCCTTGATCAGCGAGCGGATGGCCGTGGGGGCGGTGTAGAAAATAGTGCATTTGTGACGCTCGATCGTCTGCCAGAAACGAGCCGCATTCGGGTAAGTGGGAATGCCTTCAAAAATGATTTGCGTCGCACCCGCTGCCAGCGGACCGTAGGCGACATAGGCATGACCGGTGATCCAGCCGATGTCTGCCGTGCACCAGAACACATCCGACGGCTGCAAGTCAAAGGTCCAGTCCATCGTCAGCTTCGCCCACAGCACAAAGCCGCCGGTTGAATGCTGCACGCCCTTGGGTTTGCCGGTGGAACCGGAGGTAAAGAGAATGAACAAGGGGTGCTCCGCGCCCACCGCCACCGGCGCGCAGTCGGTGCTTTGCCCGGCCAGTGCGTCGGTAAACGTGACGTCACGCCCGGCCACCATGTTGCAGGCAGTTGCTGTGCGCTGGTACACAAACACCGTCTTGATGGACTCACAACCCCCCAGGCCCAAACCTTCGTCCACGATCGACTTCAAGGGCAACTCTTTGCCGCCGCGCTTCTGGTAGTTGGCCGTGACCACGGCCACGGCGCCAGCGTCCATGATGCGCTCTTGCAGTGCCTTGGCCGAGAAGCCTCCAAACACCACACTGTGGGTGGCGCCAATGCGGGCGCAGGCCTGCATGGCAATCACGCCCTCCAAGGTCATCGGCATGTAAATCAGCACCCGGTCACCCTTTTGGATGCCATGCGCCTTCAGCGCGTTGGCAAACTGGCTTACCCGGGCCAACAATTCCTTGTAGCTGGTCTTGGTGACGGCACCATCATCGGCCTCAAAGATCACTGCCGTTTTGTTTTCAACCGGCGTGCCCATGTGCTTGTCCAGGCAATTGGCCGAAGCATTGAGTTCACCATCTTCGAACCATTTGTAAAACGGTACATTGGACTCGTCCAGCGTTTTGGTAAAAGGCTTGGTCCAGACCACGTTTTCACGCGCCAACCGCGCCCAGAAGCCTTCAAAGTCTTTCTCAGCTTCCGCGCACAGCGCGTGGTAGCCCTCCATACCGGAAATGCGCGCCGCCTTGACGGTGGCCTCGCTCGGCGGGAAAACGCGGTTTTCAACCAATGTGGACTCAACGGCGGTTGATGGTGAAGTCATGGGTAGGTCTCCTCTTGTTAAATTGAATTGTTCGCAACTGTCGGGGTTCCCACTTACAAGCCACTGACGGGTCTCAAGCTGAAGAAGTGAGCTGTCCGACGCAGCGTTTGGGTCAGAATGCCTTGCGGCTGGCCAACAGCAGCGCCACGCCAGCCACACCACTGAGCAAGGACCCCAGTAGCACGCCAATTTTCACTTGGGCTTCATACGCCGCATCAGCCCCTTCAAACGCCAACGAGCCAATGAACAGGCTCATGGTAAAGCCCACGCCACACAGCACGCAGACCCCAAAAAACTGACTCCAGCGACATTGATCGGGCAACTGCGCATGGGTGAAGCGGATCAACAGCCAGGACGCACCAAAAACGCCAACTGCTTTGCCGATCAGCAAGCCAAACGCAATGCCCAACGGCACCGTTTGCGTCAGCGTGGCCAGCGTCACGCCCTGCAGCGACACGCCCGCGTTGGCAAAAGCAAACATGGGCAAGACCAGATAGGCCACCCACGGTTGCAGCGCGTGCTCGGCGCGATCCAGTGGCGAGCCGCCCTGGCCATCCGACAGCGGAATCGCCAGCGCCGTGATCACACCGGCCAGCGTCGGATGAATGCCTGACTTGAGCACACACACCCAAATCAGCAGCCCGATCACGACATACGGACCGACCGCCATGACCCGGGCCCGATTCAACCCCAGCAGCACCAGCGCGCCCAAGCCAGCCGCCAGCAGCATCGTGAGCGACAAGTTATCCGTGTAGAAAAACGCAATTATCAAAATGGCGCCCAAATCATCAATGATGGCGACCGCCGTCAGAAACACCTTGAGCGAGGTCGGTACGCGGCTCCCCAACAGCGCCAGAATGCCCAGTGCAAACGCGATGTCGGTGGCCATGGGAATGCCCCAACCGCGCAAGCCCACCGGGTCGTTCCAGTTGATGGCGGCATAAATCAGGGCGGGCACCACCATGCCGCCCAGCGCGGCAACGGCCGGCAGCATCGCCTGCTTGAGCGAAGCCAATTCACCGTTCAGCAACTCGCGCTTGATCTCCAGACCGACCAGGAAGAAGAACACAGCCATCCACAAATCATTGATCCAGACCAGCATGGGCTTGGACAGCAGAAGCCCGTCAGCGCCAATCTTCACCATTCCTGGCATTTGCAGAAACTGCTGGTAGTAAGAGCTCCAGGACGAATTGCTGACCACCAACGCGACCAATGCGGCCAGCGCCAACACCACGCCACCGGCCGACTGTGAACTGATGAATTGATCGATACGACGGGCAATGACTTTGAGCATGGATGAAGCCGCCGCGGACTGGTCCGACGGTCATTTGAGAGGGGTAAACTTGGAACCATTGTCGCCAATTGCGCAACGCCGCTTCCTATTCCCTTTAACTACCCGAGGTTTCACCGCATCATGAGCACCATCCGCCAGACTGACCTGATTGAGTCCATTGCCGCCGCCCTGCAGTACATCAGCTTCTACCACCCGGCCGACTTCATCACGCACCTGGCGCGTGCATATGAGCGTGAACAAAGCCCGGCCGCCAAAGACGCCATGGCGCAGATACTGACAAACAGCAAGATGTCGGCTGAAGGCCACCGCCCGATTTGCCAGGACACCGGCATCGTGAACGTGTTTTTGAAGGTGGGCATGGACGTGCGCTGGGGCGAGTTCACCGGCAGCCTGGACGACGCCGTCAACGAAGGCGTGCGCCGCGCCTATACCAACCCAGACAACCCGCTGCGCGCCAGTGTGGTGGCGGACCCGCAGTTTGAGCGCAAGAACACCAAAGACAACACGCCCGCCGTGATCTTTACCGACATCGTGCCCGGCGACAAGCTCGAAGTGACGGTCGCGGCCAAAGGCGGCGGCAGCGAGAACAAGAGCAAGATGTACATGCTCAACCCCAATGACTCGGTGGTCGACTGGGTGCTGAAAACAGTGCCAACCATGGGCGCGGGCTGGTGCCCACCCGGCATCCTGGGCATCGGCATTGGCGGCACCGCTGAAAAAGCAGTGGTGATGGCCAAAGAGAGCCTGATGGACAACCTGGACATGCACGAACTGCAAGCCAAAGCCGCCAGCGGGCAAAAACTGACCCCAACCGAAGCGCTGCGAATTGAATTGCTGGAAAAAGTCAACGCGCTGGGTATCGGCGCGCAAGGCTTGGGCGGCCTCACCACGGTGCTGGACGTGAAGATCAAGATGTACCCCACCCACGCCGCGGGCAAACCGATCGCCATGATCCCGAACTGCGCCGCCATGCGCCACGCGCACTTTGTGATGGACGGCAGCGGCCCGGTCTATTTGACACCTCCTGCGCTCGACACCTGGCCCGACGTGCAGTGGGCACCCGACTACGTCAAGAGCAAGAAGGTCAATCTCAACACCCTGACCAAGGAAGAAGTGGCGAGCTGGAAGCCCGGCGACACGCTTTTGCTCAACGGCAAGATGCTGACCGGCCGCGACGCCGCGCACAAGCGCATCAAGGACATGCTGGCCAAGGGTGAAAAGCTCCCGGTCGATTTCACCAACCGCGTGATCTACTACGTTGGCCCGGTCGATCCCATCAAGGGCGAAGCCGTGGGCCCGGCCGGCCCGACCACGGCCACGCGCATGGACGGCTTCACTGAGATGATGCTGGCTGAAACGGGCCTGATCGCCATGATCGGCAAGGCCGAGCGCGGCCCGGTGGCGATTGAGGCCATCAAGAAACACAAGAGCGCCTACCTGATGGCGGTGGGCGGCGCCGCCTACCTGGTGTCCAAGGCGATCAAAACGGCGAAAGTAGTGGGCTTTGCCGACCTCGGCATGGAAGCCATTTATGAATTCGACGTGGTCGATATGCCGGTCACGGTGGCGGTCGATGCAGGCGGCACCAGCGCCCACATCACCGGCCCGGCGCAGTGGCAAAAACGCATTGCCAGCGGCGAATTCAAGGGCATCGAAGTCGCTGGCGCTTGACGGTTTTCTGGGCTACGTCATCGCCGACAGTGTCATTTCTGCGGCGTGCCTGTCGGCTGGCGAATAGCTGTTTTCGTAGTCACGGGACTCAAGTCAACCGGGCTTCGTGGTGGTCAACTAGGCAAACGAAGGTCGACGGTGACGAGTGCCCGGTATCGGGAGGTCCAATTTCTGAAGTTGATCTTTTGACAGGGCGATTGCTTCGGCAATCAATGGCGGACTTGGTTCTGTGATCCAAGATTTTGACGCGGCCAATTGCAGTCCATTTCGTGAGCAATCTTACAATCGGTATCACCTGGTGCTAGACTAAGCCATGCCGCTGACCGATTTAAACCCGCCTTCAAGACATCTAGATTTTCCAAGGATGCAAAGAAGGCCAAGATGGCCAAGAGTTATGCGAATTTGACTGCGCACCAAGTAAGACAGTTGCTTGTTAATGGGGATTTTTTGGAGATTTGCCATGACGACAAAAAAGATATTTAAAAGTGATGCCTTTGCTGCGATCCATGCCTCTGCTGTTGCGTTGCAAAAGGTCGGGGCCATTGACCAGACCACGATGCGCCAATTTGATGAAACTTGCCTAGCTGTGCCAACAATTTTGGCACCATCCCAAATCAAAATTATTCGCGAACAAGCGCATGTCAGCCAGCCAGTTTTTGCAAGATACCTCAATACCAGCGAGTCCACAGTTCAAAAGTGGGAGTCTGGCAGCAAACAACCCAGCGGAATGGCTCTAAAACTATTGGCAGTGGTCCAGAAGCACGGACTCGGTGTATTGGCATAAGTTCTGTGTGGCTGCAATGCAGCGATTGCTGTCACTCGCAGCGAAGCTGAACAGTGAACCGTTTTCTCCAAAGCTGTCGTAGCCGATGCGGAGCCAATTTCAGCATTTGCCCATCGACAAAATTGGTAAGCAGTCGTTCGCGGGTGGAAATCGACTCTTGCCCATGGCTTTCGGCAGTGTAGCGGGATCAGTCGGTTATCTCCCCAATCGGAATGGAATCATCTGTTCGCAATTACTTGTTAAGCCTGTATGCTCGCTCATTCATTATTGAAGAAAAAAAATGTTCCAAACTCGTATCTTGCTTTTCGCTACTGTCTCTTTGACGCTGTCTTGCGGTGCAGCCTTCGCATCCTACGAAGAAGCGTATCCAATGTTGCAAAGAGGTGATTTTGCAAAAGCATTGCCTCTGCTGAATGATGCGGCAGAAAAAAATGATGCCCGAGCAATGAACGCATTGGCTATTTTGAATCGTGATGGTTCTGGCGTAGTCAAAAGCGAAAAATTGGCGGCTCAATGGTTTGAGCGGGCCGCAGCTTTGGGCAATCTTGGCGCCATGAATGGATTGACATCGATCTATGCTATGGGCTCTACTGAGGTTCCAAAAGATCTATTAAAAGCACGTGATTGGGCGTGGAAGGCTGCGTCCGCAAATGATCCGTCTGGGCAATTTAATTTTTATCAACTTGCCATCCAAAACGAACTCAGTCGACTAGACGCGGTAGGGCGTATAAATAACGAAAAATACATGACGCTTGCAAAGCGACCATTGATAGAGCGCGATTTAGACCAGAAGGCATACACAATGCTTTCGCGCGCGGCAGAGCAAGGACACCTGGGTGCATTGAATGTTGTCAACGCTGTGTTGAGCGATAACGTAGGTCAAACGAATGCGCAACGCAAGCTTGATATTTTAGATAAATTGCCTGCGGGGCGACTACCTGCACAGATTGAACAGACTAATCAGCAGGGAAAGAAAAACTATTTATACCTAAAATCGCTCGGGCAAACCTATGTCACCGTTGGTATATTTAGGGACGGCTTACAAAGCGCTCTGATTACGGCAGGACTGGAGGCCAAGACTCAGAATCTGACCTGTGACCTAAAAACCAATCGGATCACAAAGATTCAAGTATCTCGCGATATGACGAGCCCGCAATACTTGCCTGTTGCGGCGACCTTGCTCAAAGATGCTTTGTTAGTCAAAGGCGAGTGGCAGGAGATTTGGACGATCAACTATTGCGGCGTAGATATTAATGTCCCAATGGAATTTCAAGCGGATGGAGGAGGTGGCGCATACTTTCAGTCAAAATTTGACCAAAAGAATCGTTAGGCAATCGAGTTGAAGTGCTGAAGCCAACATCCGGTGCTTCCCGCCAAATTGAAGGTCAACTTACGACTTTCCGTTGGTTTTCATGCGGGTCCGGCGAAGGTCGGCTTGCGCTGCCCAGGAGCCGGACAGCCAGTAAAGCTGGCATCCCCGCTTGGCCGACTGCTTACAAGTTTTTAGCATCGGTGGCGAACGGCCGGTTCCGGCGAGATCCAAGGTCAGCTTTCAACATTCCGACGAGTTTCATGCGGATCCAGTGGAAGTCGGCTATGTGTCTTTAACAGACAGTTACGATGAAATCCAGCCCCCAATCAACCCCAAGCACGCATCCAAACACAGGTGCTGACCCCGAGCCTGCCAAGCGACCGATCGGGGTGTTCGACAGCGGCATCGGGGGCTTGAGCATCCTCAAGGCGCTGCGCGCCGAGTTGCCGCACGAGGACTTTGTCTATGTGGCCGACAGCGGCCACGCGCCTTATGGTGAGCGCGATGACGCGCATGTCATTGATCGCTCCAGCGCCATCACGGCACACCTGCTGGCGCAGTACCGCATCCAGGCGCTGGTCATTGCTTGCAACACGGCCACCGCGGCAGCCATTTCGACGTTGCGCCTGGCACATCCCCTGTTGCCCATCGTCGGCGTTGAACCGGCCCTCAAGCCCGCGCTCGCGCTCAGCAAGACCGGCCGCATCGGCGTCATGGCGACGCGCGGCACACTGGGCAGCGCCAAATTCCGCACGCTGGTGGCGTCATTGGCTGAGCAGGCGACGTTCATTTGCCAACCCTGTGACGGTCTGGCAGACGCCATTGAACGACAAGATACTACTAAAACAGTAGCACTATGCGCTTATTACACGAGGGCTATAGGCCGATTTGGTATAAATGAAGGGGAAATCGACACGCTGGTGCTGGGCTGCACCCACTACCCGTTTGCCTGCGCTACCCTGCGCCAGTTGGTGGGGCCCAGCGTGCAACTGATCGATACGGGTGAGGCGGTAGCGCGCCAGACCCGGCGCCTGCTGCCAAGCCCGTCCGAGGCGGGTACGCCCGGCACTTGCCGCCTGCTCAGCACCGGTGACCCGCGCGCGCTGCGCCATGCCGCGCAACACTGGTTGGGGTTGGACGACCCGGTCGATTCGCTGCTGCTTTGAGCGCGGCAACCTGGGTCTGCGCTCAATCAGCCAGCAGACGCGCAAAGGTCTTGCGAAACTTGGCCACTTTGGGCGCGGCCACCGCCAGGCAGTAGCCCTGGTGCGGGTTCTTGGCAAAAAAATCCTGGTGGTATTCCTCGGCCGGCCAGTAGTTCGTAAGCAGCAGAACTTCCGTCACGATCGGCTGCTGGTAAACACCGCTTTGCTTCATCTCGGCGATCAAGTCGTTCGCCACCTGCGCCTGTTCGGGCGTCGAAAAATAGATACCGCTGCGGTATTGCGTGCCGCTGTCATTGCCCTGACGGTTCAACTGGGTGGGGTCGTGGATGACAAAGAATATTTCCAGAAGCTCGCGCAGGCTGACCTGAGCCGGGTCAAAAACCAGCTTGACGACCTCGGCGTGGCCGGTATTGCCGCTGCACACCTGCTCATAGCTGGGTTGCACAAGGTGGCCGTTGCAGTAGCCGCTCTCAACGTCGATGACGCCTTTGACATGGACGTAAACAGATTCGAGGCACCAAAAACAGCCACCGCCCAGGGTGATGGTTTGCAGAGGTTCTGACATGACCCATCTCCTAATTTGTTGGAAACTCACTTTGACCAGATACATGTTACCCGGCACAAGAAACTGATGCCGCGTGCAGTGCCATAGCCCTCCCGACCCAGGCAAAGCCATTGACAGCCAAGAGCACGAAGATTACATTAATAACCAGCAAGTCATTAATTTCATGCCCGTTATAAACTTCGATTCCAGCGCCTCTTCCGGCGTGCACGCCAAACACGAGCGGCGCAAAGATGCGCGCCCAGGCGAATTGCTGGACGCCGCCCTTGAATTGTTTGTCGAAAAGGGCTACGCCGCGACCCGGGTTGAGGAAGTCGCCAAACTGGCGGGGGTCTCCAAAGGCACGCTGTTTCTTTACTTTGCCAGCAAAGAAGAGTTGTTCAAAGCCGTGGTGCGCGAAAATATTTCAGGTCGCTTTCAAGAATGGAATACCGAGTTCGAAAATTTTCAAGGAAACTCGGCCGACCTGCTGCGCTATTGCATGACGGCCTGGTGGCAGCGTATCGGCTCGACCAAAGCCTCCGGTATCACCAAACTGATGATGAGCGAGGCCCGCAACTTCCCGGAACTGGCGGTTTTTTTCGAGCATGAAGTTATTCGACCGGGCAAGGTGCTGATGACTCGCGTGTTGCAGCGCGGCATCGACCGTGGCGAGTTCCGCGCTATCGACATGACCTATGGGGCTTATATTTTGTTGGCTCCGATGGTGTTTCTGGCCATGTGGAAGCATTCGCTGGGCGCCTGCTGCGATGCGGGCTCCCAGCTGGTTCCCGAAGACTATATTGCCTTACAGGTTGAAACCATTCTTAATGGTCTGAGCATTCGCCAGACCCCACCTCCTTTGTTGTAGAAAAATATTCCATCATGAAATCTTGGTTGAAATGGGCGCTGCTCGCCCTTGTCGTCGCCTTGCTGGCCAGCGGCGTGTGGCGCGCCTTGTCGGCGCGCAAATTACAGCAAGAAACGGTTGCCAAACTGGCGGCGCAGAACACGCAAGCCGTGGTGGCGTTGGGCGCAACCGATGTGGTGCAAGTCAAAAATCGGGAGTTGGCAACCGGACTGGCCATTTCGGGCGTGCTCAAGGCGGTGAACACGGCCATGGTCAAGGCCCGGGTGGCGGGGGAGCTGCAGGGCTTGAGCGTGCGTGAAGGCGATCAGGTCAAGGCCGGACAAATCATCGCCCGGGTTGACGCCACCGAATACCAGGCGCGCGTGCAGCAGGCCCAGCAGCAGGCGCAGGCCGCGCGCGCCCAGGTCGACATCGCCCGGCGCAACTTTGACAACAACCGCTCGCTGGTGGAACAGGGTTTTATTTCAAAAACCGCAGTGGACTCGTCCACGGCCAGTCTTGCGGCCGCCGAGGCGACCTACCGGGCAGCCCAAGCAGGCGCTGACGTGGCTGGCAAATCTTTGCAAGATACGGTGCTGCGCGCGCCCATTACCGGCCTGATTTCCCAGCGGCTGGCGCAACCCGGTGAGCGGGTCGGCGTGGAGGCACGCATTGTTGAAATCGTTGACCTGCGCCAGCTTGAGCTCGAAGCCGGCCTGAGCGCCAGCGAATCCGTGGCCGTCAGGGTGGGCCAAAGCGCGGTACTCCAGATTGAAGGCGTCACCCAACCGGTCACGGCCAAGGTGATCAGGATCAACCCCAGCACCACGGTCGGCAGCCGGGCGGTGCTGGTTTACCTGAGCGTGGACCGCGCGCCCGGCCTGCGTCAGGGCCTGTTTACGCAGGGAACGCTAGTCACCGATCACCTGCAGGCGCTGGCCCTGCCGTTGAGTGCCGTGCGCACCGACCGAGCCCAACCCTATGTCCAACTGGTCAGCGGCAATCAAGTGTTGCACCAGGCGGTCGCGCTGGGCGCACGTAGCGATCTCGACGGACAAACCCTGGTGGCGCTCACCGGGCTGGCAGAAAATGCCACCGTGCTGTCGGGCCGCGTTGGTCCGCTGCGCGCCGGGACGGTCGTGCGGTTCGCCCAGCCCGCCTCAGCTCCTTCAGGCGGCCAGTAAACCATGTGGTTCACCCGCGTCAGCCT
>JANYHL010000136.1 GCA_025359085.1 Gammaproteobacteria bacterium | reverse complement strand
CCCCAGGGTGCTTGGCTGCAATGCCTGCCAGTTCTTCTGCGCCAGAGTCTCTGTATAGCGCCAGGCGATCAGTGCGAGGCAGATCGCACCAAAAACGGCCACCGCAAGCAGCGCCTCGCGCCAACTGAACCAGCCTGCCAGCAGCCCGCCCAGTGGTGGGCTCAGGCAGGCAATTACGCCCAAACCGCTCAAGCCCTTGGACATGACGCGCGCACCCTGTAGCGGCGTGTACAGGTCGCGCACGATGGCGCGTGCGCACATCACGCCTGCGCCCATGGCGGCGCCTTGCACCGTGCGCCAGACAATCAGCATCTCCATGCTGGGCGCGAGCGTGCTGGCCGTCGACGCCAGCACATAGGCGCTCATGCCGATCAGCAGAATGGGGCGCCGACCAAAGCGGTCCGCCAGCGGCCCCCACACCAGTTGCGACACACCAAACGCCAGCAGCAAAGCGCTCAGTGTGAGTTGCGCCTGCGCCATCGGTGCACCAAAGCCAGCGCTGAGCGCGGGCAGGGCGGGCAGGTACAAATCGGTGGTGACAGGCTGCAGCCCCAACAGCAGGGACAGCAGCACAATGACCAGGCCGGGCGGCATGGCGGCAACGGTGACTTCAGGGGCGGCGGGGCGGGCAGGCATCGGGCTGAGCGTATCAGATCAGCCTTGTTGCGATTGACGCTTGCGGCGGAGACGATGCGCACCTCGCAGGGTGTCAACGGGGTGGTGAGGGCCGGTTCAAATTAAACAATCGAAGATCAGTCAATGCAAAGGCTGGAAATTTGATAAGTCGCAAGCCTGCGTCAAAAATGTGCCTCCTTGTGGCAAGGTCGTTTACGCTATGCCCCGTGGCATGAAATATTTTTTAAGTATTTCATGTTAATTTCATTGACTTACATGGCTGTGACCTTGAAAACATCATGATTCCCGTCCCCCACATCTGCCCTGACTGAAACCGCGCATGAACGCCCTGCTTCATGAAAACTCCGCGCGCAAGCTCGACATCGGCTACCGGCTGCTGTTTGAGAAAAATCCGCTGCCGATGTGGGTCTATGACGTGCAAACGCTGCAAATGCTGGCGGTCAACGATGCCGCCCTGGCGCAGTATGGCTACAGCCAGCAAGCGTTTGTGGGCTTGAGCGTGCTTGACCTGCACCCGCCAGACGAAGTGGCGCAAGCGCAGCAACAAATGCACCTGGTGCGCGGTGAGCCGGTCACGCAGAAGCTGTGGCGGCACCGGCATGCCAATGGTGACCTGATCGACGTCGAGGTGGTGACTGAGTATGTCGAGCTCGACGGCATCCAGGCGCGCCTGGCGCTGGTGCGTGACCTGACGGCGCAGCGGCGTGCCGAACAAGCGCAGCGCGAGCTGAGTGAGCGCATGAGGTGCACGCTGGAAAGCATCACAGATGCTTTTTTTATGCTCGACCGCGATTGGCGCTTCACCTACCTCAATACGCATGCCGAGAAGCTGTTGCACCGGGCGCCCGGTGAGTTGCTGGGGCGCCAGGTGTGGCAAGAATTCCCGGAAGCGGTGGGCACTTCTTTTCAGATCGAGGGCGAGCGAGCCCTGCGTGAGGGACGATCTGTGATTTATGAGGCGATGTTTGCTCCGCATGAGGAATGGCGCGAAGTGCACGTCCACCCGTCAGAACAAGGCCTGGTGGTGTATTTTCATGATGTTACCGAGAAGCACCTGGCCGAGCAGCGGCTGCAAGAGGAGCATCAAACCTTGGTAGCGGTGCTTGACTCCACCGCCGACGCCATCATCAGCGTCAGTGTTGACGGTGAGATCAAGATGTTCAACCCTGGGGCCGAGCGTAACTTTGGCTACAGACGCGAGCAAATGCTGGGTCAAAACATGGCGCTGCTGCTGCCCGAGCGCTATCGGGCGGGGCATTCGCAGCATTTGCGCTCATTTGCCGACTCCGGGGTGACCAGCCACATGATGGGCATGGGGGTCGTCAAGGGCTTGCACGCCGATGGTCGTGAAATAGACCTGGAAGGCATCCTCTCCAAGGTGAACGTCAACCAGGAACAGCGGCTGATTTGCTGCCTGCGCGATGTCACCGAGCGCGCCCGCTCGCAATCCCGGTTTCAGCAGTCCAGAGCGCAACTCTCGGAGCTGACGCAACGGCTCATGACGCAGGAGAAAACGCTGGTCAAGCAATTGGCCAAGACGCTGCATGACCAGTTGGGGCAGACCCTGGCCGCGGTGCGCATGGCGCACGAAACCGCGCAGACCTTGCAGTCAAAAAAGGTCAGCGTAGCGGTTCAGCGGCAGCAAGCGCATCTGGGCAAGCTGGTTGGCCAGGCGATTCGGCAGGTCAGGCAAGTGCTGGTTGATTTGCGCCCCCCCTTGCTGGAGGACCAGGGGCTCGTGGCCGCGCTCGACAATGAGTTGCGCAACCGTTCCATGACGCACCCCCAGCTCGACTTCTCGATTGACGTGCCGCCCGGGCTGGAGTCAATGCGCTGGCCGGGTGAGATTGAATACGCCGCCTTCATGGTGGCCCGCGAGGCCCTTGAAAACGCCTTGCGCCACGCGAACGCTTCGGCCATCGCGGTGCGCTTGGTGGGTGCGGCGATGTCAGTGCAGTTGCAGGTGGCCGATAACGGCGTCGGCATCACGACGGGTGCCGTGGTGCCCAGCGGCCACCTGGGGGTGCTTGGCATGCGCGAGCGAGCGCAGGCCATTGGGGCAACTTTAACGATAGGTGCGGGCGAAGACGGCGGCACCTGTGTCAGGTTCACATGGCAGCCCGAGACCGGCTCGAGTTGGTGTGCCGCATGACCAGCATTTACCTGGTCGATGACCACCAGATCATGCGCGAAGGTTTGCGCGCCTTGCTGGTGGCAAAAGGGTACACGGTGGTGGGCGAGTCCGCCAACCCGACCGAGGCCCTGGCCGACCTGGTGCGCTTGCGCCCCGAGGTGCTGCTGCTCGACCTTAACCTGGGTGAGCGCTCGGGTTTCGAGTTGCTGGCCGAGCTGGAGCGGCGGCAGCTGCCGACGCGCTGCGTGGTGCTGACCATGTCGGCGCAGCCGCGCCAGGTGGCCGAGGCCCTGCGCATGGGGGCCAGTGGCTACGTGCTCAAGGGCTCGGCTGCCAACGACTTGCTGTGCGCCATTGACGCGGCGGTGCACGGCAAAAAGCATCTCGGGGCCGACGTTGCCGACCTGGCTCTCCAGGTGTTCACGCTCAAGAACGAGGACTCGTTAAGCACGTTGTCCCCGCGCGAGCAACAAATCATCATCATGGTGGTGAAGGGCGCGTCCAGCTCCCAGATTGGCATTCAACTGCATTTGTCGCCCAAAACGGTCGCCACCTACCGCAGCCGCCTGATGGCCAAGCTGGGCGTGAGGGACGTCCCGGCGTTGGTGCGGCTGGCAGTGCGGCACAGGCTGATTGAAGTTGATGAATCCGGCAGCCGCAGCCGCCGCGCCACTGACGAGAAATAGCCACCTTGCCACCATAGAAAATTCGGTGCTTTCGTTGCCTCATTGTCCATGGCTGCCTGCGTAAGGCGTCCATATCTCCTTACAGACGCATCACAAGGGGCCGCTTACAGTTTGTTGCAGGGATTGGCTTAGACACCCACCGGGTGCGGCCTCCGGCTTGAGAGAACAACGACATGATGAACGTTCAAACACTACCGACCGCTGCTCGCTGGCATCAATCTTTCAATCAACCTGTGCTCAAGCTGGAGAGCGATGAGCGTTGGTCGGATTTTGATGAGGTCCTGCAATTGTTGCGCTTTGATGGCCAGGTGCAGGGCCTCAATGACACCAGCTTGTTCAGGCGTCGGCGCCTGAAGGCGGGGCAGACCGCCTTGAATATGGGTCAGGCGTTTGACGGTCTCTATGTGGTTCGCCTGGGGGCGCTCAAAACATCAATGACGCATGTGGACGGCGCCGAGCATGTGTTGGCTTTCCCCATGAAGGGTGACCTGCTGGGCTTTGACGGCGTCTGCAAGAACAAGTACCTGAGTGAAGTCACCGCCTTGACCGACTGCGATCTGATCCGGATACCGTCCAGCGAGCTGTTCTCACCCGGGAGCAGTTGCAACGACATTGAACGCATGGCCTATTGGGCCATCAGCCGCGAGATTGTTCAGGAGCAGTCGGCCTATGCCTCCTACCATTCAACCAAGTCGGAGGCGCGGGTGGCGCGCTTTTTACGCATTCAGTCAGAGCGCTTCAACACCATGGGCTACTCGCCCAACCGGTTCACCTTGCCGATGACGCGGCGCGACATCGGCAACCACCTCAACGTGACGCTGGAGACAGTGAGCCGGGCTTTTTCGGCACTGGATCATCTGGGCATCATTGCGGTGGAACGGCGTGAAGTCAAAATCCTCTCGCTGGAAGCGCTGCGTAAATTTGAGCATTAGGCATTTTGGCTTTCAGCAAGGGTGACGCTGCAAAGGGATGACCCCAGGTTGGAGTTGTTTGGGGTCTGGATCGATGGCTCCCCCAAGCGCCCGCGATGGTGCCGGTTAGCATGGGGCCCCGCCATCACCAGGAAAACACCTTGATTAGAAGTGACAGAGAAGAAAACAGGTCGGTCGCACTTTATTGGGACTTCGAGAATCTGCACGCCAGCCTGTGCGAGGCACGCTTTGGTGAGGGCGCCTACAACAAACCCGATGGTCGCTTCAAGGCGCAGGAGCCGCTGGTGGACGTGCAGGCGATTGTGGAGTTGGCGGCGTCTTTTGGCCCCATTGCCATCAACCGGGCCTATTGCAACTGGCAGTATTTTGGCCGCTACCGCGATGCCCTGCTGCAGGGCGCGGTGGAGCTGATTCAATTGTTTTCACCCGGTGCGTCGGCCAAAAACGGCGCCGACATCAAGCTGTGCCTGGATGCGGTGGAAGACATCAGCCGCTTTGGCCATATCGGCACCATCGTGATCGTGGGCGGCGACAGCGACTTCATGCCGGTGTCGCAAAAAATCAAGGCGGCCGGGCGCACGCTGATCGGGGTCGGGGCCCGCAAGTCGACCAACCGGCATTGGGCCAAGAGCTGCCATGAGTTTCGTTACTACGAAAACCTGGTTGAAGCACCGGCCACCGTTGATGAATTGCAGTCGGATGTGCTGCCGGTGCCAATTGCGGCGCCCGAACCGGTGAATGCCGCCGCCGAGATATTCAAGCGCGCCGTTCGCCTGCTGGCCGAGACCCAGGGCGATGCCTGGGTCAACAAGGCCTCGATCTGGCACAT
This sequence comes from Gammaproteobacteria bacterium, assembly GCA_025359085.1. Classification (GTDB taxonomy): domain Bacteria; phylum Pseudomonadota; class Gammaproteobacteria; order Burkholderiales; family Burkholderiaceae_C; genus Rhodoferax. Next base: position 3,603 of record JANYHL010000136.1, on the reverse strand, counting down.
GATCAAGCGGCTCGATCCCACCTTTGACACCAAAGACCATGGCTACGCCAGCTTCTCCGCCATGGTGAAGGCGCTGGACGCGCTGGTCGAGATCCGCAAAGGGGACTCCGACCAGGTGCTGCGCTTGCGCTGAAGGCCTTGCCCCAGGAAAACCCATGAAATTGAAGAGGTCCGAAAACCCGCTGACGACGCTTACTGAACAGGCGCGCTTCGTGTTTCCGACTAATTTATATTCAATTGGCCTCTAGCCCGCGTCAAATCAAGGCTATTAGCTATCAAAATAATATTTTTTTGCAAGCGCCAGCGGGCAGATGGGGCGCGCGTCGGTTTACTCCTTGGCGCCCAAGGCCAGTGCCTGCGCGCGTGACGCTGCCAGCTGCGGCGCATCGGACGTGACCAGCGTGGGCCAGCCCGCCAGGTGCTGCTGCGTGATGTCACACAGCGCGGTGATCCATTCGGGGTCGTCATTCAGGCAGGGGATCAAGTGAAACTCTTTGCCACCGGCCTGCAGGAAGGCGGCGCGGCCTTCCATGTTGATTTCTTCCAGCGTTTCCAGGCAGTCGCTGGTGAAGGACGGGCACACCACATCGACCCGCTGGACCCCTGCTTTGCCCATGGCAATCAGGCTCGGCTCGGTGTAGGGCTCCAGCCATTTGGCCCGCCCCAGGCGCGACTGAAACGTTACCTTGAATTGCTCAGGCGTCAGGCCCAGTTGTTCGGCCAGCAGGCGTGCGGTCTTGCGGCATTCGCAGTGGTAGGGGTCACCCAAGTGCAGGGTACGTTCGGGCACACCGTGGAAACTCATCACCAGCTGATCCGGACGGCCCTGGTTTCTCCAGTAGCGCTGGACGCTCATCGCCAGCGCGGCAATGTAGCGGGCGTCGTCATGGTAATGGTTGATGAATCTGAATTCGGGCAGATTGCGCACCTGGCCCGCCCAGGCATAAACCGCGTCAAACAGGCTGGCCGTGGTGGTGGCCGAGTATTGGGGATAGGCCGGCAAGATCAACACCCGGGTCGTGCCCGCGGCCTTGAGCGCATCGAGTTGGGATGCAATCGAAGTGCTGCCATAGCGCATGGCGTAACGCACCTGCACCTGGTGGCCGCGCTGGGCCAGCCAGCCTTGCAGCAGCTTGGCCTGTTTTTCGGTCCAGACCTTGAGCGGCGAGCCCTCGGGCAGCCAGACGCTGGCGTACTTGGCGGCGGATTTGGCCGGGCGAAAACGCAGGATGATGCCGTGCAGGATCAGCAGCCAGAGCAGTCGCGGGATTTCAACCACCCGGGGGTCACTCAAAAACTCACTTAAAAAACGCCTGACATCGGGTGTGCTCGGGGTGTCGGGGGTGCCGAGGTTGCAATACAGCACGGCGGTGCGCGGCGCCTGGCCGTGGCTGAACCGGGGCTCCGGGGCGAAGGGGGCGAGTTTGAGGAAGGACATTGGCTTATTCTCGCGCAGTTTTCCCCGCGCTCGATTGGCCTGCCTTCTTCATGGATAATTAAATGATGAACACCTTACCCGCCCTGCCTTGTTACCTCAACGGCGAGTTCACCGAACTCCCCAACGCCAAAATCAGCGTCATGGACCGTGGCTTCATTTTTGGCGACGGCGTCTATGAAGTGGTGCCGGTGTATGGCGGCCGGTTGTTCCGTTTTGACAAGCACATGGCGCGGCTCGGCCGCAGTCTGAGCGAGTTGCGGATGGCCAATCCGCTAGCCCCTGCCCAGTGGGCTGAAATTGCCCACAAATTAATAGCTACTCATGCCCGTTTCACGGGGGCTAGCGCTGAAAACATGGATCAACTGATTTACATCCAGATCACCCGCGGTGTCGCCTTGCGCGACCATGTCATGCCGACCGACATCACGCCCACCGTGTTCGTCATGATCAACACCATGAAGCTCCCCAGCGAGGCCATGCGCAGCCAGGGCGTGGCCTGCGTGACGGCGGATGATTTCCGCTGGGAAAAAGCCCACATCAAAAGCACCAGTCTGCTGGGGGCGGTGTTGGCGCGCCAGATCAGCTTTGACGCCGGCGCGACGGAGACCATCATGTTTCGCGACGGCTTTCTCAGCGAAGCGGCGGCCAGCAACGTCTGGGTCGTTAAAAACGGCAAAGTGCTGGGCACGCCCAAAGACAACCTGGTGCTCGAAGGCATTCGCTACGGCTTGATTGAAGACATCTGCCGTGCCCGCGGTATTCCTTTTGAGCTGCGTCGCCTTAGCCGTGAAGAAGTGAGGAACGCGGACGAAGTGCTGCTGTCGTCGGCGACCAAAGAGGTGCTGGCGGTGACCCGCTTGGACGGCCAGCCGGTCGGCGCGGGCCAGCCTGGCCCCGTCTATGCGGGGCTGTACGCGGGCTACAGCGAATCCAAGGCGCAGTCGCGGCAGTCGTCCACCGTCTGATTGCGTGGCGTCTGCCGATCGCTGAACGAGAGTTAGAGTGGGAAGAAGTTGGGGGAGAGCGGGGGAATGCAAAAGCAACAAAAACAATCGCTGTCCGGTCAACCTCAATCCTGGTTTCAAAACGAGCGCGCACCGATCAGTTGCCGGGTAGCGCCGCCGGACTGAGCGTCAGCGTGCTGCGGGTATGAGCGGCAAGGTCCGCTGGGCTAAGGTGCTGTGCCAGGTAGCCCCCGGAAACGAATATCGGTGCCTGATCGCTGTAATGCGCGTCAAACAACACGCCGCTTTGGCCCACCGGGTTGATGCCGACAGACTGGCCGGGCGCGCCAAAGTCGATCACGCGCCGGGTTGAGGGGCCATAGCTCACGGCCCACGGGGCCGGGCCCAGTGGGCTCGACAGGTTGTTGGGCACTTCGTGCCCGCCAGGTGCTGGAAACGGGCCGACGTTGAACAGCCAGTTCAGCGGCTTTTGGGCTGCCAGCGGGTGGCTGTGCGTCAAGGTGTGGGCATGGCCCCAGCCCCAGTCGGTGACTTCTTTTCCCAGCGTCTTTTGCAGGTGATCGATGGTGGCGCGCCAGGCCACTTTGACGGTATCGGCACGGCCCTCCCGCACCGGGGTGGTGATGTTGTCCCACCAGGGCGAGTCGGCGTCCGCCATCAGCCGCGGCAGGGCCGTGTCGAGGGCACGCGTGCCGAGCAGGTTGTTGAACTGGACCTCGCCCAGCTCGTCGGCGAAGGCCGCGCGCGTCAGTTCATAGAGCAGTTGGTTAAAGACGGTGGGCGTGCTGCTGCCGAGCTCGTAGCTGCCATCCCAGCGCGCCAGACTCTCCAGCATGGCGCGCTCGACCGGCACCGTGATGACGGAGTTCAGAATCGGCAGCAAGGGCGCCAGCACGCGGGGTCCGTAGCCGGTCCGGGTGTCGATCTGCAAGGTTTGGGCGGTCTTGCTGTCCCAGCGCACGCTGTCGTCCCGCAGACGCTCATCGAGTCGCTGGGCGCGGTCGGCCAGGTTGTAATAACCCACCACCGGCAGCCCGCTGTGGGGTTTGGGCTGGTGGTTGGCCGAGACGATGTAGCCGCGTTGCGGGTTTTCTTCTTGCGGGTTGTCGCTGAAGCGGTAAAAGCCCAATTATCCGCCGCCGCAGTGCTGCCGTCGAGGATGAAACTGGGGTTCACGCCTGCGGGGCGGATCGGCAATCG
>JANYHL010000128.1 GCA_025359085.1 Gammaproteobacteria bacterium | reverse complement strand
GGCGGCCCGGCGCGCCGGGAAGTAGCCAAACAGCACGCCAATGCCGGCTGAAAACAAAAACGACACCAGATTGACCATCGGGTTGAAGACATAAGGCACGTCCATCACGCCCGCCAACATGATCGAGGCGCCGGTGGCCAGCACGATGCCAATCAAGCCGCCGAGTGCCGCCAGCACCACGGCTTCAATCAAGAACTGCAGCAGCACCTCGCGCTCCATGGCGCCAATGGCCAGGCGCAGGCCGATCTCGCGGGTGCGTTCGGTCACGCTCACCAGCATGATGTTCATGATGCCAATGCCGCCCACCAGCAGGCTGACCGCCGCCACCGCGCCCAGCAGCGTAGTTAGCACTTTCGTGGTGCCCGACAGGGTGTCGGCCAGTTGTTTGGTGTCGAGCACATTGAAGTTGTCTTCCTCACCCTGAGCCAGTTTGCGCCGCTCGCGCAGCAGTTGGGTGATGCCGGCTTTGACGCGCTCGGGGTCGCTGCCGTCCGTCATCGACACCAGCAAGGTGTTGACGCGGGTGTTGCCGGTGATGCGGCGCTGCAGGGTCTTGATCGGCAGCAGCACCACGTCGTCCTGGTCGTTGCCAAAGGCGCCTTGGCCCTTGGAGGCCAGCAGGCCCACGATGGTGCATGACACCTGCTTCACGCGCAGTGGCTCGCCCAGGGCCGGGCGGCTGCCAAACAATTCACGCCGCACGGTCTCGCCAATCAGGCAGACGGCGGCGCCGGCGGTCAACTCATCGTTGGAAAACTCGCGCCCGTCGGCGATTTTCCAGTTGCCGGTGATCAGCCAGTGGTTGCTGCTGCCAATGAAGCTGCTGGTCCAGTTGCGGCCGTTGGCCACCAGCGTGCCGCCGCTGCGTGCCTCGGGTGCGACCGTGGCGATGCCACCGATCTGAGTGGCAATGGCATCGGCATCCACTTCCTTGAAGGCCGGGGCGCCACCGCCGCCACCGCCCATCATGCGTTGGCCGGGGCGCACCTGCAGCAGGTTGGTGCCCAGGCCGGAAATTTGATTCTGGATCGCCAGCGTGGCGCCGTTGCCCAAGGTGACCATGGTGATGACGGCACTGACGCCAATCACGATGCCCAGAATCGTCAGGAACGAGCGCAACAGGTTGCGCCGGATCGAGCGCAGGGCGAGCAGCAGGGTGTTGAGCAGCATCAGGCAGTTTCCGGTTTTGCGGGTGCGACAGGCGCGAGGGCGGCTTCATGCAGGCCGGCCGGGTGCGGATTGCGCGTGTCGTTGTCGACCACGCCGTCAACAAAATGCACGATGCGCTTGGCGTACGCCGCCATGTCGGCCTCGTGCGTGACCATCAGCACCGTGATGCCGTGCTCCACGTTCAGGCCCCATAACAGTTCCATGATTTCGCGGCTGCGCTGGGTGTCGAGGTTGCCGGTGGGCTCGTCGGCCAGCAGCACGGCGGGCTCGGTGACGATGGCGCGTGCAATGGCCACGCGCTGCTGTTGACCACCCGACAACTCGGCGGGCGTGTGGTGCTCCCAGCCTGCCAGGCCGACCGAAGCCAGGGCTTTGGCGGCGGCGGCATGGCGCGTTTTGGCGGATTCGCCCCGGTACAGCAAGGGCAGTTCAACGTTTTCTTGGGCCGAGGTGCGCGCCAGCAGGTTGAAACCCTGAAACACAAAGCCCAGAAAGCGCCGGCGCAACAGGGCGCGCTGGTCGCGCGACAGGGCTTCGACATGCACGCCGTTGAACAAATACTCGCCGGTGGTGGGCGTGTCCAGGCAACCCAGCGTGTTCATGGCGGTGGACTTGCCCGAACCACTCGGCCCCATGATGGCAACAAAATCGCCCGCTTCGATGCTGAGGTCAACGCCCTTGAGCGCCTGCAAGGCGGTGGCGTCCTGGCCATAGACTTTGGTGACCCCCTTGAGTTGAATCAGCGGGGTATCACTCATGGCTTGGCACCTGCCGTGCGTTGGTCGGTGATGACCAGCATGCCGGGCTGCAGATCGCCGCCGGTGATCTCTGTCATGCGGCCGTCGCTGATGCCGGGTTTCACGTCCACGGCCACCGCTGCGCCATCTCGCAAGACCCAGACTTGCTTGGACGGGCCGCTGCCACCTGCCGTTTTGCGCCCACCGGTGCGCGGCATGCGCGGCATCAGGCTGGACAGGATGCCGCCGCTTTTGGCCGCGTTCTCGGCACCCGCGTTGACGGAAGGCGAGAAGCGCAATGCCGTGTTGGGCACCAGCAGCACATCGCGCAGTTCCGTGGAGGTGATGGTGGCGGAGGCTGTCATTCCGGGGCGCAGGCTCAGGTCTTTGTTGTTTACCTCCAGATAGGTGATGTAGGTCACCACGTTTTCGGTGATGGTGGAGCCAAACGCCACGCGGGTGATGGTGGCCGGGTATTTGCGCGCCGGGTAGGCGCTGACGGTAAAGCGGGCTTTTTGCCCGACTTGGACGGTGCCGACATCGGCTTCGTCCACATTGACTTGCAGTCGGAGCTTGCTCAGGTCTTCGGCCACGGTGAACAGGGTGACGGCTTGCAGCGAGGCCGCGACGGCGTTGCCGGGGTCGACCGTGCGCGTCAACACCACGCCGTCGGTGGGGGAGCGGATCGAGGCTTTGGACAGGTTGGTCTCGTCGGTGGACAACGCTGCCTGGGCCTGGACCACGCTGGCGCGGGCACTCAACTCGCCGGCCTGGGCGCGCGCCAGACTGGCCCGTCCGGTATCCAGTTCCGCTTTGGACGGCACCTTGCCACCCGACAAGTGCGCCACTTCTTCCAGTCGGCCCAAGCTGCTTTGCGCCTCATTGACGGTGGCCACCGCCTGCGCCACCTGAGCGTGCGCGGCATTCAGTGCGGCGCGTGAGCGCGTCACCTGATCGCCGAGCTTGGCGGTATCGAGTTCGACCAGCACCTGGCCCTTCTTGATGCGGTCGTTCACGTCCACCAGCACGCGCAGTACGGTGCCAGACAACTCACTGCCAATGCTCACGGAGCGCGTGGGTTGCAGCGTGCCGTTGGCCGAAACGGTCAGCGTCAGGTCGCCTTTGTTGGCGGGCTCGGTCACAAAAACCGGTGCGGCATTGCGCACCGCGCTGGCTTGCCAAAAATAATAGCCCACGCCCGACAAGAGCAGCAAGCCCACCACGAGCCAGAGCGTGGTGCGGCGCCACCAGACCCGTTTGGGGGTTTCTTTGAGCATGGTTTGCAGGTCGATGCGCGAGAGGGCTTCGCCCCGGGCCGCAGCGGTGGCAGAGGGGGAGGGGGCGTTGGGGGAGGTCATGGTCAGGTCTGCCAATGCGTTTTGTGATTCAAAAAATGGGAGCGCGTCTGCGGTGTGCGGTGAGTGAGTGCTGCCAGAGGGTTCAGTTCCAGCCGCCGCCCAGCGCCTTGTACAGGCGAACATGGTCGGCACTGAGATCGGCCTGGGTGCTCGCCACGCTGTCTTGCGCGCTGAACAGGGTGCGCTGGGTTTGCAGCACGGTCTGGAAGTCAATCAGGCCGCTGCGGTAGCGCTGCTGCGCCATCAGGGCAGCGTTGTCCGCCGCGGTGGCGGCGTCTTGCAAATGAATGAGCCGGTCGCGGTCGCCCTGCAATGCGACCAAGGCGTCTTCCACCTCTTTCAGGGCGGTCAACACGACGGCGTGGTAGTTGACCCGGGCTTGCTCCAGCGCCGCTTCTTGCGCCCGCACCTGCGAGCGCGCGGCTCCGCCGTCAAACAGTGGCACCGAAATGCTGCCCAGCAAGGCCGTGGCCACTGTGGCCCCGCTGCTGAGCCCGGCCAGTGTCAAGGCGTTGAGCCCGAGCGAGCCGCCGATGGCAAAGCCGGGGTAGCGCGCGGCGTCGGCCGCCGAGACCCGCGCCAGCGCGGCACTGATGCGGTGCTCGGCGGTGCGCACATCGGGACGCTGGCGCAGCGTTTGCGCCGGAATGCTCAGGGCCAGGTCCGGCGCCGCTTGCGGCAGCGCTGTCGGGTTGGTGATCAGCGCTTGCAGGGAATCTGGCGGCTGGCCGGTCAGCACCGCCAGGCTGTGCCGGGTTTTGGCGATGCTGGCTTGCAGCGCAGGAATTTGGGCGCCGGTTTGCTCTGTAGAGGCACGCGATTGCTCCACTTCCAGTGACGTGATCAGCCCGGCCTGCGCCCGCCAGTCGGTGATTTGCAAGGTTTCTGACTGGTTGGCGAGGTTGTTGCTGGCGATCAGCAGTTGCGCTTGCTGGCCGCGCAACTGGAGGTAGGCCAGCGCCACCTCGACGGCGATCGACACCTGCACATCGGCCAGGGTGGTCTCAGCAGCCTGGGCGTCCGCCTCAGCAGCATTCAGGGCGCTGCGCTTGCCGCCAAAAACATCGGGCTCCCAACTGGCATCCAGTCCGGCTCTAAAGCTGTTGCCAGCATCGTTGTCGCCGGACTGGCTGCGTTGCGCTGACGCGGATGCCTTCAAACCAGGCAACCTATCGGCCGTCCTGACATCGCGCAGGGCGCGCGATTGCTGCAGCGCGGCTTGCACCGAGCGGATGCTGGTGTTGGCTTGCAGTGCTTGCGTGACCAGCGTGCTGAGCACGGGATCGTTGAACCGTTCCCACCACTGCGCCAGCGAGCTGGCAGCGGCTGGTACGGTGTCGGACGAGACGGTGGTGGACCACTGCGCGGGTATCTCGACAAGGGACGGATTCGGTGTCTTGTCGGACCAGGACGCGCAGCCGTTCAGGGCGAATAAGGTCGATACGGCCAGCGCCAGGGACCGCAAAGAACCCCGGTGTGACCCTGGGGCAGCATGTTTTTTGGGTGTCATTGGTGCTTGCATCATAGGGCGCGGCGGAAATGACCATTGTGCAGGACGCGAACGCATTTTTTTGTTACTCGTCAGTGAAGACGTGTAAAACCGGTTTGGTTCCCCGAGTCGCAGCGATGGTTTGAACCAGCACCTGACAGGCCAAGACCAATGGAAGAGGTTGGCCAAGCATGGGACAATCCAGCGCTATGCATCCTAAAGCTCTCCTCGATGTCTGTTCCGAACTGGTTCGGCTCAGCCTCAAATTTGACCATCCCACCGATGCCATCGTGGCGAAATTTTTTCGCGACAACCGGGGCCTGGGGCCGCGCGAACGCGCCACCTTGTCGGGCACGGTTTATACCGTTTTGCGCAAGAAACTGTTGTTCGACCACTTTGCACCTTCGGGCAGCGGCCCCAAAGAGCGGCGGCTGGCTATTCTGGGGTTTTACGGCCCCGGCGATTTTCTACGCAGTGCGCTGACGGATCAAGAGAAAAACTGGCTTGATCAGTGCGAAAAAATCAATGTCGCCGACTTGATGGAGCGCCACCGCCACAACCTGCCGGAGTGGTTGGTGCAACCGCTCAAAGACCAGTTGGGCGATGAATTCTGGCCGCTGACCAACAGCCTGAACCTGGGCGCGGGGCTGGATTTGCGCGTCAATGCGCTCAATGCCAAACGCGCCGACGTGCAAAAGGAACTGGCCCAGGCCGGCATCAAGGCCGTCAACACGCCTTATTCCCCCTGGGGTCTGCGCATTGCTGGCAAACCCACCTTGAACAAGTTCGACGGCTTCATCAAAGGCGCGTTTGAAGTGCAAGACGAAGGCTCGCAACTGCTGGCCATGCTGCTGGACGCCAAGCGCGGCGAGTTGGTGTTCGATTTTTGTGCCGGTGCCGGCGGCAAGACGCTGGCGATTGGTGCCGGTATGCGCAGCACCGGGCGGCTCTACGCTTTTGACACCTCGCCGCACCGGCTCGATGCGCTCAAACCCCGGCTGGCGCGCAGTGGTTTGTCCAATGTGCACCCGGCCGCGATTGCGCATGAGCGCGATGACCGCGTCAAGCGCTTGGCTGGCAAGATTGACCGCGTGCTGGTGGACGCGCCGTGCTCGGGGCTGGGCACCTTGCGGCGCAACCCGGACCTGAAATGGCGCCAAAATCTGGGCTTAGTGGCTGATCTGGCTGTGACCCAGGCCGCCATTCTGCAAAGTGCCGCGCGACTGCTCAAACCCGGTGGCCGACTGGTGTACGCGACCTGCAGCATGCTGGTACTAGAAAACGAAGCCATTGCGCAGGCATTTTCTGCGGCCAATCCGGACTTTGCGCCGATGGAGGCGGGTGAGGTGCTATCGGGCTTGAAGGTAGAAGACGCGGCAAAATTGTGCAGTGGCGGCGAAACCGGCCTGCGCTACCTGCGTTTGTGGCCGCACCGCCACCAGACAGATGGGTTTTTTGCGGCGGTTTGGCAAAGAAGCTGAATTTTCAGCGGGTAAGGCCCGCTGGCTGTGATGGCGTCGATGCGGTTTACATGATGGGGACAACAGCGCAATGAAAATCGCCACGGAGTTGGGAAAAAGAGCTCCGCGCAAAAAATGTCGCCACGCCCGCGTCTTTATAGGCCTGCCTTATTTTCCACTCCATTGACTCGGGGGTGCCGTTTGCCGCTACCTCCCGGTACTCGAACTGCGGGACGATAGCGCTCAAGCGGCCGGTGTCGCGATGTTTGAAGGGAAGGATGTTGACTGGCGACTTGAAAGTATTCACCCAATCGGCCAGTGTAGGCACCCCGACAACACGGAAACCATAGGCGGTCAACGCCTGGCGCGCTTGGGCTATCACACGCTGGTCATCTTCGCCCAGTGCGTCCTTGTCAACCGGTTCGATTAAAGCCACCGTCCCTGAACTTAACACCGACATCATCATATCCAGGTGAAACAGGTGTTTGCTGTTTGGCAATACCCGCACCTCGTCAGCGCCTGCAAGTTGTTTGAATAATCCCAGCACCTCCTCGCGCGGTGGGGAATAAAAAAACGCATTGTAAAAAGCCAGTTCGTTTTGCTGCAACTCCTTCTCCCCGATAAACAGAACGCGTCGACCGCCGACAACGCCGATCTGCAAGTTGCCTCCCTTGAAAAACAGCGGCACCCGCACTACTTTGTGCTGTACATCCTCCATCTCCTCCACGTAATCGTTATCCGGGCGAGACAGGTCGTTAATTTGAGAGAACGCCATCGGCAGCAACAAGAGAGAACGGTGGCCTTGTTTGGCAACCGCCCAGAACAGGTCGCGCACCCACGGGGTCGTGAAGTGGGGCAGCGGGAGTTTCTCTTCCATGATCTCGTACTCCTGCTCGCCGCGCAGCGTCACCCGCTGCGCCATCCCCAGTAGCTGCAGCCGCAGTGCCACTTGCGGAATCAAATCAGTCGGCAAGAAAAAATCCACCTTGGTGTAGCTCGGCAGCGCGGTCAGCAAGGGCTCGTGCAATGACAGTGGCCATTCAGGGAATGCTCCCTGAAAATTGGATGGAAGCGACATCACGACACGCTCTAGTGTCTGGTCGTGTTCGGCCACCTGGACACTCTGGCCAGTGTTCAATATTTGATCCAAGTCCTGTGCCGTGTCGTGCAAGAAGTCGATGTTGCGCTGCCGGTACTTGATTCGTTGCCGCACGCCGCTTTGAATCAGCGGTGGCAGCAAGTTTATTTTGTTCAAGTCTTGCGGCAACGCGAGTTTCACCACGTAGCCGTCAATAATGGCATTGATCTCCCATGGATCTGACGGCTTTGGTACCCGCAGGCGCTGCAGCAAGGAGGGCGTTTGCGCCCCAGGCAGGTGCAGCCAGCCTGCACGCGATAGTCCGTAGACTGCGAGCAGCACGATGCCCAGCCACAGTATCAGCCACTGATACCGCTGGATGATCGGGCTAGTTGCAAATTTCATAGGCTAATGGGTGGCCACAAAAAGGCCCGCATGAAGCGGGCTTTTGGAGCGGTGCCGAGCTGGATTATTTCAGCTTCATTTCCTTGTAGTCCACATGCTTGCGAGCTTTGGGATCAAATTTTTTGATCAGCATTTTCTCGGGCATGGTTTTCTTGTTTTTGCTGGTGGTGTAGAAGTGACCGGTGCCAGCTGTAGATTCCAGTTTGATTTTTTCGCGTCCGCCTTTGGTTGCCATGGTGTTGCTCCTTATGCCTGACCACGTGCGCGCAGATCTGCGAGCACAACATCGATGCCGTTTTTGTCGATCAAACGCAAACCTGCGTTGGATATGCGCAAACGAATCCAGCGGTTTTCGGTCTCGACCCAGAAACGGCGGTATTGCAGGTTCGGCAGGAACCGGCGTTTGGTTCGGTTGTTGGCGTGAGAAACTTTGTTTCCCACCATCGGGCCTTTGCCCGTGACTTCACATACGCGTGCCATGTGGACACTCCGATATTTATAACGGCTTTCACTGTCGATCCAAAAATAATTGTTAAAACAAACTGCCTTAACAACAACTTTCGATCTCGCTCAAGCCTCACCTCGCCAAGAAAAAGGGTGGCGGTAACCCATTTGCTGCAGTCAAGCCTTCACAGGCCGGGTTCAGCAAAGCCTGCAATTATAGCGGGCTTGGGCGCTGCCGCCCGGGGTGGCTTTTGGCAAATTATTCCTGTTCCAGAAAGCGCTGCGCATCGAGCGCCGCCATGCAGCCCGTGCCAGCGCTGGTGACCGCTTGCCGATACACGTGGTCTTGCACGTCGCCCGCCGCAAAAATGCCGGGCACGCTGGTCTGGGTGGCAAAGCCCTTGTTGCCGCCCTGGGTGATGATATAGCCCCCTTCCATTTCGAGTTGGCCTTTGAAAATCTCGGTGTTGGGGGTGTGGCCAATGGCAATGAAGCAGCCCTGCAGGCTCAGCTCTTCGGTGTTGCCGGTGCTGACGTTTTTCAGGCGCACGCCGGTCACGCCGCTGGCATCGCCCAGCACCTCATCGAGCGTGGTGGAGGTCTTGAGCACAATCTTGCCGCTCCCCACCTTTTCCATCAGCTTGTCGATCATGATCGGCTCGGCGCGGAACTTGTCGCGGCGGTGGATCAAATAGACTTTGCTGGCAATATTGGACAGGTACAGCGCCTCTTCAACGGCGGTGTTACCGCCACCGACCACGCCAACCACCTGCTCGCGGTAGAAGAAACCGTCGCAGGTGGCGCAGCCGGACACGCCACGTCCCATGAACGCGGTCTCTGAGGGCAAGCCCAGGTATTGCGCCGAGGCACCGGTGGCCAGAACCAGCGAGTCGCAGGTGTATGTGCCACTGTCGCCTTGCAGGGTGAAGGGGCGCTTGGAAAAATCAACCGCGTTGATGTGGTCAAACACAATCTCGGTATTGAAGCGCTCCGCGTGCGCCAGAAAGCGCTGCATCAGGTCGGGCCCCTGCACACCGTCGACGTCGGCGGGCCAGTTGTCGACCTCGGTGGTGGTCATCAGCTGGCCGCCCTGGGCAATGCCGGTGATCAGCAAAGGCTTCAGGTTGGCGCGTGCGGCGTAAATGGCGGCGGTATAGCCGGCGGGGCCGGAGCCCAGAATCAGAACTTTTGCATGGGTTGTTGTTGACATTGTGTAAGCCTTTTCAGAAGAATCGAATGTGCCGTGTACAGTGCGGGATAGTATGACTTATTCACTCAACACCTTGACTTCTGCGCGCTCTGCACCCGCGTCTGCCCGGCCTGGCTGGCGCCGTTTTGCCGAAGAACTGGGGCTGCTGGCCGGTTTTTTTCTGTTGCTGCTCTGGCTGGTCGCGCTGTTGACCTATTCTGCGCAGGATGCGGCCTGGTCGACCTCGGGCAGTGGCGCACCGGTGCTGAACCGGGCCGGGTGGCTGGGGGCCTGGCTGGCCGATGCCAGCTATTACTTGTTTGGGTTTTCAGTCTGGTGGTGTGTGGCGGCGGCGCTGCGCATTTGGCTCGCCGGGCTGGCGCGCTGGTTGCGTGGGCGTGATTTGATCAGCACCCAGGTTGCACCGGTTCCATCGCCCGCCTCGCTGATCGCCCGCTTGGCGTCCAGTCGCGCTGCCTTCTGGTGCGCGCTGGCGCTATTGCTGTGCGCCAGCGCCAGCCTGGAGTGGTCGCGCCTGTACAGCCTGGAAGCTCGTTTGCCGGGCACCGGCGGTGGCATTCTGGGCTATTTTGTCGGGCCATTGAGTGTTCAGTGGCTGGGCTTTGTCGGCGCTGCGCTGCTGGCTATTGCGTGCGGTGTGCTGGGGGCGGCGCGCGTGTTTGATTTTTCCTGGTCGCAGGTGGCGGAGCGTCTCGGTGCCTGGCTGTATTTTCAGATGGAAGCACGGCGTGAACAACGCGAATTGGCGCAGGACATGGCACTGGGTCAACAGGCGGCCCGCGCGCGCGAAGAAGGGGTGATTGAGGAACGCCATGACAGCACCGTTCAGCACCCGCGCCCGCTCCTGATTGAGCCGGTGCTGATGGATCTGCCCAAAAGCGCGCGGGTTGTCAAAGAACGGCAAAAAGCCTTGTTTTCCGAACTGCCTGACAGCAAACTGCCACAGGTTGATCTGCTCGATGACGCGCTGGTGCGGCAAGAGACGGTCGCGCCCGAGACGCTGGAGATGACCAGCCGCATGATCGAGAAAAAGCTGAAGGATTTTGGTGTCGAGGTGCGGGTGGTGCTGGCCCAACCCGGCCCGGTCATCACGCGCTATGAGATCGAACCCGCCACCGGCGTCAAGGGCTCACAGATCGTCGGGCTGGCCAAAGACCTGGCGCGCTCTTTAAGCCTGGTGTCGATTCGCGTGGTAGAGACGATTCCGGGTAAAAACCACATGGCGCTGGAGTTGCCCAACGCCAAACGCCAGTCGATCAAGCTGTCCGAGATTTTGGGCTCGCAAATCTACCACGAGGCCAAGTCCATGCTCACCATGGGTCTGGGCAAAGACATCATTGGCAACCCGGTGGTGGTGGACCTGGCCAAAATGCCGCACGTTCTGGTGGCGGGTACCACCGGTTCAGGCAAATCGGTTGGGATCAATGCCATGATATTGAGCCTGCTCTACAAAGCCGAGGCGCGCGATGTCCGGATGTTGATGATTGACCCCAAGATGCTGGAAATGTCGGTCTATGAGGGCATTCCGCATTTGCTGTGCCCGGTGGTGACCGACATGAAGCAGGCCGCCTACGGCCTGACCTGGTGCGTGGGCGAGATGGAGCGCCGCTACAAGCTGCTGAGTAAAATGGGCGTGCGCAATCTGGCCGGTTACAACGCCAAGATTGACGAGGCGAAGGCGCGCGGCGAGCACATTGGCAACCCGTTCAGCCTGACGCCGGAGGCGCCCGAGCCGCTGGAGCGCCTGCCGCACATCGTGGTGGTGATTGACGAGCTGGCCGATTTGATGATGGTGATCGGCAAAAAGATTGAAGAGCTGATTGCCCGCCTGGCGCAGAAAGCGCGCGCCGCCGGCATTCACCTGATTTTGGCGACGCAACGCCCCAGCGTGGATGTGATCACCGGCCTGATCAAGGCCAACATTCCGACCCGAATTTCGTTCAAGGTCAGCAGCAAGATCGACAGTCGCACCATCCTCGACCAGATGGGCGCCGAAGCGTTGTTGGGCTTGGGCGACATGCTGTACATGCCCGGCAGCGGCCTGCCCACGCGCGTGCACGGCGCCTTTGTCAGTGACGAAGAAGTGCACCGGGTGGTGAGCTACCTCAAATCGCAAGGCGCGCCCAACTACATCGAAGGCGTGCTCGAAGGCGGCACCGATGACAGCCTCGGTGATCTGATGGGCGAGGGCGGCGCTAACGGCGGCGAAAAAGACCCGATGTACGACCAGGCGGTCGAAGTGGTCTTGAAGAACCGCAAGGCCAGCATCTCGCTGGTGCAGCGCCATCTCAAGATCGGCTATAACCGCGCGGCGCGGCTGGTGGAAGACATGGAACATGCCGGCCTGGTGAGTTCCATGAGCGGCAGCGGCCAGCGTGAAATTCTGGTGCCGGTCCGAGCCGATTGAGCCAGGGGGAACTTTGCCAGATCGCCCTGCACCAACTTTGGATTTTCAAAGGCTTTGATGAAATATTTTACTACTATTTGCATAGCTGCTTATGCAGGAATGGCGGGGGCTGGAGGCCTAAAAAGCCTTGAAATTTTCGTGAAAACGGTGAATACCGGCCGCGCCGACTTCACCCAGGTGGTGACTGCGCCGGCCAAAGCGGACCAAGCGCCGCGCGCTAAAACATCGAGCGGAACTTTTGAATTTTCCCGGCCCAACCGCTTCAAGTTTGTTTACAAAAAGCCGTTCGAGCAAACCATCGTCGCTGACGGCCAAACCCTGTGGATGTATGACGTGGACCTGAACCAGGTGACAGCGCGCCAGCAGTCGCAGGTGTTGGGCTCCACGCCCGCGGCCCTGATTGCCGCTGCGCCCGATCTACGCGCCTTGCAGGCTGATTTCACGCTGTTGGACGCACCTGACCAAGGCGGTTTGCAGTGGGTGACGGCCACGCCAAAGTCAAAAGACGGTCAGCTGCAGACGGTGCGGGTGGGCTTCAGGGACGCGGGCGCTGCGCCAGGCAGCATGTTGGAGGTGCTTGAAATTTTGGACAGCTTTGGCCAGCGTTCGGTGTTGACCTTCAAGCAATTCCAAGTTAACCCGGCTTTGCCAGTCAGCGCCTTCGCTTTCAAACCCCCGGCCGGGGTGGATGTGATCCGGCCGTGAGTGATCGCCCCATGGCGTCACGGCCTATTCAATGTCGCAATGTGAGTCTGTGTGCGTGCCGGTGGTTTGAAGCCGAGGCTGATTGATTGGCAGCCTCCGCGTCAACCCACCCGCCGCTGGCCGAGCGCCTGCGCCCAAGGCTGCTGAGCGAAGTCATTGGCCAGCAACATCTGCTGGGCGAGGGCATGGCGTTGCGCATCGCGTTCGAGTCCGGCCAGCCGCACAGCTGCATTTTTTGGGGGCCGCCGGGCACCGGTAAAACCACGATTGCACGGCTGATGGCTGACGCCTTTGATGCCCAGTTCATCACCATCAGTGCCGTGCTTGGGGGCGTGAAGGATATTCGCGAGGCGGTGGAACGGGCGCAGGAGGCACTCAACGGCCTGGAACCGCGCCGCACCATCGTTTTTGTGGACGAGGTGCACCGCTTCAACAAAAGCCAGCAAGATGCCTTTTTGCCGCATGTGGAGAGCGGCTTGTTCACGTTCATCGGTGCCACCACCGAGAACCCGTCGTTTGAGCTGAATTCGGCCTTGTTGTCGCGTGCCACGGTCTACGTGCTGCAACCGCTGTCCCCGCAAGAATTGGAACAAATAATAGCCAGAGCCCAGGTAATACAAGCGCTTCCAGCTATAGAAAATATAGCGTCTGAGCACCTGATTGCCTATGCAGATGGCGATGCCCGGCGCTTGCTCAACACACTCGAAACCCTGGCGGTGGCCGCCACCCAGGAGAAGCGCGCCGAGATCACCATGGAGTGGCTGCTCAAGGTCCTGGGCGAACGCATGCGCCGCTACGACAAAGGAGGCGAACAGTTCTACGACACCATCAGCGCGCTGCATAAATCGGTGCGCGGCTCTGACCCGGATGCTGCGCTGTACTGGCTGGTGCGCATGCTTGATGGCGGCGCGGAACCGCGTTATCTGGCGCGGCGCCTGATCCGCATGGCCAGTGAAGATATCGGCTTGGCCGACCCGCGCGCGCTCCGCCTGGCACTAGATGCGGCCGAGGTCTATGAGCGTCTGGGCAGCCCCGAGGGTGAATTGGCGCTGGCTGAGTGCGTCATTTATCTCGCGGTGGCCCCCAAATCAAACGCGGTTTACACCGCCTTCAATGCGGCCAAAGCCTATGTGAAGCAGGACGGTACGCGAGCGGTGCCTATGCACCTGCGCAATGCGCCAACCAAGCTGATGAAAGAGCTGGACTACGGCAAGGGTTACCGTTACGCCCATGACGAAGAGGGCGGTTTTGCTGCGGGCGAGCGCTACCTGCCTGACGGCATGGCTTCACCCGGCTTTTACCAACCGGTCGAGCGCGGGCTGGAGATCCGGATTGCCGAAAAGCTCAAACAGCTGCGGGCCTTGGACCTGCAACACCGCTA
>JANYHL010000098.1 GCA_025359085.1 Gammaproteobacteria bacterium | reverse complement strand
CAACCGGGCGCACCGGGTGGGTCGGGTGCCCAACATTGTGGTCAGTGTTCTCAATGTGCTGGCAAAGGCGGGTGTCGATGCGCATTTTCTGGTGGTGGGAACGCACGCCCTCTACGCGTTTGAGATGGCCGCTGGCGTGCGCATTGCCGAACAAGCGATGGCGACCCGTGATGTGGATATGCTGTTTGATACCCGCAAGCGCCTGGCTTTTTTCACCGCCATGCAAAAACTCGATAGTTCATTGATTGGATTGCTGCGCAAAGCCGACGCCAGCTTTGAGGTGGTAGAAGGTCAGCATTACACCGCCAGAAACAAGGATGGTTTCGAGGTGGACGTCATCAGGCGTATGGCAAGCGGGGTCGACCCGCACCCCTTGCGTATGAGCGACGCCGAAGACGACTTCTGGGCGGCGCAGGTGTCTATGGGTGAAAAGCTTGCGTCAGCACGCCGATTCGATCAGGTGGTGGTCGCCACCTCTGGGGAGATGGCGCTGATGCGAACCGTGCACCCCGTTGATTTCGCACGAATCAAGTTGGCACTGTCCCAGCAAGCGGGCCGGGACGCCAACAAGCGCGGCAAGGATGCGCTTCAAGCAAGCATTGTCAACTCGTTGGTTGAGAACTACCTGAATTGAGGGCAGATTCCAATTGGCCCCCTGCTGTTGGATTTCTGATCGCTACTGCATCAGCGTCAGCCCAAACTGGTAAAACGATTCGCGCAGGCGCGGCAGTTGGGTGCTCATGTAGTCCGAGCTGAAACGGCCCGAGTTCAACAGCTCGGCCTCGGATTTGTAGCTCAAGTCGATCGGGCGCACGGCGCCGGGTCGTTGGGAATTGGCTTTGTCGGTGACCGACGTCATCAGTGTGCGAACCGGCAGGACAAAACGCGGGTTGCCGCTCAATTGCACGCGGGCGGCGCCCATGCCTTGACGCGGCGTCAGCGGCAGGCTGAGCTCCAGACCGACAAAAGTGTTGCCCCCGCCTTTGCGCGCAAACATCTGCAGGGCCACATCGCCAAACCATCGTGTCACAGCCAAGGATGGCCCTTTGCTGCCGTCGGTGTAACTGTTCAAGCCGCCTTCAACCCAGGTGGTGGGGCTCATGCGCCAGCGGTAACTGGCAGACGCGGCGTTGTCGGTGCCGGGTACTTCACTGCTGTCAGTGTTGCGCACAACACGGCCGCGCAGGTGCACGCTGTCTTCGTTCCAGGGGACGAAGACGGTGGCTTCGGCTTCGGCACCCACGGTGTTGAACTGGTAGAGACCGGCCCCGACGCTGGCAAAAACGCGCGGACCCCACCAGAATGATTGCTGCAAGGCCAGGGTTTGCAGGCCGTTGCGATGGCGCGAGTCTTGATAAAGGCGACCTGGGTCCATGTTGATGCTGTTGCCCAGGCGCTGCACCAGGTCGGCGTATACCTCTGCGCCAGACCACAAAGGGGCGCTGGCGCGCGCCTGCAGAGCCAGCGAGTAGTCAAACAGGCCGACTTCGGCGCCCACGGTGTAGTTCAGCAGCGGGCTCAAACGCACGCGCAGGCGGGTGGCAGGCTGGGCGTTGCCGTGCGCCCATTGCACGGTATTGGCATCAAAGCCGGGCAAGCGAGAAAAACCCAGGGTCGCCTGGACAGCAGCCGATTCGCCGGCATCGCGCAGCCAGGCGCGGTAGCTGGGCACACTGACCGAAGTCTCAAATATCACCAGGCCCGCCTTGCGTGTGATGACGTGCAGGCGCTGGCTGTTTGCTGGGGCATGCTCGGCCGCGAGGCCCAGAACGACACCCAGTGCGTCCACCTCGTTGTGCAGGTAGCGTTGGTTTTCATATTCAACGACCAGATCGGCGCCGATGGTGCCCACGCGCACGCGGTCCAGCCCGCTGGCGCGCAAGGCGACAAAGAGAGTGGCCAGGCGCTCGGCGCTGGTTGCTGCTTGCGCGCTTGAGACTGCCCCTAGTGTCGGCAGCGGCTTGTGTGCCTGCGCGGCACTGCGGGTGCGATGCTCGCGCGTGGCATCGTCGGTCTGCAGCGGCACCACCAGCGCGAAATTGAAGCTGGTGTCATCTGCCGGGCTACCCGGTGGTTTGGACCCGCCGAACGAACGCTGCACCGTGCCGACCAGCTGCGCGTCGGCCAGCCAGGGCAGGACCGGACTGTAATAGCGCAGACCAGCATGGCGACGGGTGCCGTCGGTCTCGGCCAGCAGGGTGGCGCGGGTGTCCCACAGCCGCAGTTCGGCGCCGCCAAACACGCCGTCGAGCACACGCCCGGCTTTCCGCACGACGGATTGTTCGCTGCGCGCATATCCGAGCGACCAGCGCAGCGGACCGAGTTCGTCGCTGGCGACGGCATAGACGGACCTGAAGTACACGGCAGCATCGCCGCCGTAGTCGGTCAGGCCAAGCGCCAGCTTGGGCAGGCCATTGGCTTCAATGGGAAGCTGCCACTTGAGGCTGGCGGACAGGTCGCCGCCGATCAGCTCGGCGGAGTCCGCTTGCTTGTTGGGGAGATTCTGGTTGTGATTGAGGCGGCCAAACAGCTCCACCCCCGCGCCCAGGCCGAACCCCACAAGGTAATTGCGGTGGTGGTTGTAGTAGGTACCCAGGTTGGGGTCTTCATTGCCCAGGCTGAACGCGGCGTCGCCCGTGCCCAGCACATAAGCCGAAGGAATGTTGAGCCCGCCCACCGCACCCAGGCTGGCCACACCCACCCCTTGGGCGTGCGCAGCAAATGCCGGCCACAACAGTGCGCTGACTACAGACAACAGGGCGGGCAGTTTTTTTATGCGGAGTCGGGCCATTTAGAAAAAAGAAACCCCGCTGATGGCAGCGGGGTTTTTATCAAAGCGCGCAAGCGCTTGAGGTCTGGATTATGAGCCGGCGCCGGTGGTCTGCGTCATGGTGACGGAGCCGACCGAAGTGCTGCCGATGACAACTGTGCCATCGGTGTTCACCGTAATGTTCAACTTGATCGGATTGGAGGACGTTGTACCCAAGACCAGAACCACATCGCGCGCAGCTGGAATGCCATTGGCGTTAGCGCCATTGGTGCTCGCCGTCATACTGCAGGGGTTTACTTTCACAACCTTGCCCATCGCCAACGGCGATTCTGGCGGGAATGTCGAGGCGGTGACTGTAAAGATACAGGATCCGAAGGTTGTGTTGCCTGTGGCGGTGTTGCCGCCGTTGGTGATGGCAAACGCAGGTGTTGCGCTGCTGCTGGTAAAGGCAACGGTGGTGGCGCCAGTGAGGGCGACGGGCGTTGCACCGGCAGTGCCGTCGGTGCCGGAGAAACCATTGGCAAAAGTAGCCACTGTCGGCGTTGCACCAGCCGTAGCAGGTGCCAGGGCCACCATGCTTGTCGCATTGACAGCGGCCGTTGTGTTCTTGTTCGCTACCGACATCGGTTCTGGTGAATCACCACCACCGCAGGCTGCCAGCGTGGCGGCCAATGTCAGACCTAAAGCAAATTTAGCGAGATTTACGCTGGCGTTTGAATTCTTTCGCATCTCTAGACCCCTTTTGATATTGGTAAGTTGTTTACGATCAACATTTTGATGGACGCACGGAGGAAAAACGGCCGGGTTTGTTCACATCACGACAAAGTACGTCTTATTTTTTTAGAAGCGACTGCGCGGTCCGTGCGTCAGAGCACTTGCATGGTCAATGTGCTTACGGGTCATTTATTCCAGCACCTCGTAGAAGACCGGCAGCACTGCCTTGCCAGTGTGCTTTGCCAGTGATTGGCGCCGAAAGGTCCACTGTATATTTACAAAAAAAAAGGCCCTCGATTACTCGCAAGACCTTGATTAAATTTAACATTGGTGCCCGAGGCCGGAATCGAACCGGCACGCCCCTTGCGGAAGCAACAGATTTTAAGTCTGGTGTGTCTACCGATTTCACCACTCGGGCATGGGCTGTAAGTGGAGGCGCGACCCAGAGTCGAACTGGGCTAGACGGATTTGCAATCCGTTGCATAACCGATTTGCTATCGCGCCAAATTTTCTTACAAAAAAGGGAAGCAGATGCTTCCCTTTTTCTAATTTGGAGCGGGAAAAGAGACTCGAACTCTCGACCTCAACCTTGGCAAGGTTGCGCTCTACCAACTGAGCTATTCCCGCGTTTCAAGCCTCGAATTATAGCGTAATTTTTCATTGCTTTTGACAACTGGAAAAGTTTCGCTCAAAAATCAATGTTTGACAGACACGCCCGAGTCGGGTGCAGGCGCCACGCCTTGGGCAGCGGCGGCCACCACCACGTCTTCGTCGGGCAAGGGTGTCGGCATTCTTTCCAAGGCCAATTCCAGCACCTTGTCGATCCAGCGCACCGGCACAATCTCAAGGCCGTTTTTGACGTTCTCGGGAATGTCCTGCAGGTCCTTGGCATTCTCCTCGGGGATCAGCACCGTCTTGATACCGCCGCGCAATGCAGCCAACAATTTTTCTTTCAAACCGCCGATGGCAGTGACTTCCCCGCGCAAGGTAATCTCACCCGTCATAGCCACGTCACCACGCACGGGAATGCCCGTCATGGCCGACACAAAGGCGGTCGTCATCGCCGCACCCGCACTCGGACCATCCTTGGGCGTAGCGCCGTCTGGCACGTGAATATGGATGTCTTTCTTCTCAAAGAACTCATCCTTGATACCCAAGCGACGAGAACGGCTGCGCACCACGGTGCGCGCCGCCTCTACCGATTCTTTCATCACATCACCCAGTGAGCCCGTTCGCGTGATGACGCCTTTCCCCGGCATCATGGCCGCCTCGATCGTGAGCAAATCACCACCCACCTCGGTCCAAGCCAAGCCAACCACCTGACCGACCTGATTCTTTTGCTCGGCGCGGCCATAGTCGTATTTGCGAACACCCAGGAAGTCATTGAGGTTGTCGGCATTCACCAGCACCTTTGGCGTCATCTTCTTCAGCAGCAGGCCCTTCACCACCTTGCGGCAGATTTTCGAGAGCTCACGTTCGAGCGAACGCACACCCGCCTCACGGGTGTAATAACGGACGATGTCGCGCACGGCATCTTCGCCAACCAGCAACTCTTCTTCCTTGACGCCGTTGTTCTTGAGTTGCTTGGGCAACAGGTACTTGAGGGCAATGTTTGTTTTTTCGTCTTCGGTGTAGCCAGACAGACGAATCACCTCCATGCGATCGAGCAAGGCCGACGGAATATTCATGGAGTTCGACGTGGCCACAAACATGACGTCGCTCAAATCAAAGTCAACCTCGACGTAATGGTCACCAAACTTGTGGTTCTGCTCCGGGTCCAGCACCTCCAGCAAGGCGCTCGATGGATCACCGCGAAAGTCGGTGCCCAACTTGTCAATCTCGTCGAGCAGGAACAGTGGGTTGCGCGTGCCAACCTTCGCCAGGCTCTGCAGCACCTTGCCCGGCATGGCGCCGATATAGGTGCGACGGTGGCCGCGAATTTCCGCCTCGTCACGCATGCCGCCCAAGGCCACCCGCACATACTTGCGCCCGGTTGCCTTGGCAATGGATTGCCCCAGTGAGGTCTTGCCAACGCCGGGCGGTCCGACCAGGCACAGAATCGGCGCCTTGACTTTTTCGACGCGTTGCTGCACCGCCAGATACTCAACGATGCGGTCTTTCACCTTGTCCAGACCGTAGTGGTCTTCATCCAGCACTTTTTCTGCATTGCCAAGGTCATGCTTGATCTTGGTTTTTCTGGCCCACGGCAAGCCGGTCAGGACGTCAATGTAATTGCGCACCACCGCCGCTTCCGCCGACATGGGGGACATCAATTTCAGCTTCTTCAGCTCAGCTTCAGCCTTCTTAAGCGCTTCTTTGGGCATTTTGGCCGACTTGATTTTTTTCTCAATCTCGTCGATATCAGCGCCGTCTTCACCCTCACCCAGTTCTTTCTGGATCGCTTTGACTTGCTCATTGAGGTAAAAGTCGCGCTGATTCTTCTCCATTTGCCGTTTGACGCGGCCCCGGATCTTTTTATCAACGTTCAGGATGTC
>JANYHL010000091.1 GCA_025359085.1 Gammaproteobacteria bacterium | reverse complement strand
GGAGGTGCACCGGGTGTTCGCCAAACTCACGCCCCTTCACAAGGAGCGCATTGTGCGAGCGTTGCGCGCCAACGGGCATGTGGTGGGCTTCATGGGTGACGGCATCAACGACGCGCCTGCATTGCGTGCGGCAGATATCGGGATTTCGGTCGATTCCGCAGTGGATATAGCCAAAGAAGCGGCCGACATCATCCTGCTGGAAAAGAGTCTCATGGTGCTGGAAGAAGGCGTGATTGAAGGACGTAAGACTTTCAGCAACATGCTCAAGTACATCCGCATGACGGCCAGCTCGAATTTCGGCAACGTGTTCTCGGTTCTGGTGGCAAGTGCCTTCCTTCCTTTCCTTCCCATGCTCCCACTCCAGCTCCTGGTGCAGAACCTGCTGTACGACATTTCGCAGATTGCCATTCCGTTCGACAATGTTGACGAAGAACTGGTCAAGAAACCGCTCAAATGGAACCCCAATGACATTGGCCGCTTCATGGTGTTCTTCGGCCCGATCAGCTCGGTGTTTGACATCACGACCTACGCTTTGATGTGGTGGGTGTTCAAGGCCAATACCGAGGCGCAGCAGACGCTGTTTCAGTCCGGCTGGTTTGTCGTGGGCCTACTCACGCAAACCTTGATCGTGCACATGATCCGCACGCCCAAGCTGCCTTTCATAGAAAGCCGCGCCGCAGCGCCATTGATGATCATGACGCTGCTCATCATGGCGGCAGGCATCTTTCTGCCGATGGGGCCGCTGGCCCAATACTTCAAGCTGCAGGCACTCCCCCTTTCTTACTTCCCTTACCTGGTGGCTGTTCTGCTTGGCTACGTGGCGCTGACATCCGTCATGAAACGTATTTATATCCGTAAGTTTGGCTGGCAATGAGGCCGACGCCGGAGCAAGCACGGAGGCTTGGAATAATGTCAGCGTGCATTCGTTATGGAACGCGGTCATCAGCCTGTTGACCGCGTTTCAGGCGAACGCTCATCCCGCCAGTTTGACCATGCCAGTTACCAGGGCGGCACAACCTAAAAAAATGACCAGCGCCAGTGTGCGGGACCCGACGTCATCGCGCGAACTCGTGACGGCGCTGTTTGTTTTCTTGTCCCCCAGAATCATGGGCAGGACCAGGTTTTCGCCTTTCTTGATGTGATAAAAGAAGATCGCGTTGATGTGCAGCACCACCCAGCCGATCACCATCAGTTTGCCAACCGTCGTATGGTAAGAAGTGACGGTACTGACCAGCGCGTTGGACGCAAACTTGCTGAAGGGGCCGGCGGCGGCAATCTCGTCGTCGCTGAGCAGCCCGCTCGCGACCTGCAGCACAAGAAAGCCCAATAACGCAAAGATCGAAACGGCACTCAGCGGGTTGTGTCCAATGGCGTGCTCGGGCCGGCCGCGTCCCTGGAGGTAAGCCAGGAGAGTGGCGGGGGTATAAATGAAAGAGGCAAAACGTGACCATCTTCCACCCAGCACGCCCCAAATGAGGCGGAACAGCAGCAGGCTGAGCAGCGTGTAACCCAATCTGAAATGCCAGGCCATTGCAGCGCCACCGATCTGAGCGCTCGTGAGTAAGCCGATCAGGCACACCACCAAGGCCCAATGGAAGCAGCGGGTTGGCAAGTCCCACACCCTGACTTTGTGTGACATCGACGCCTCTTTCAACAGTGAGCAAAAGAGCCGTCATTTTGCAGGAACTGGAACCTGCTTTTTCTGGGTGCTGGGTTTGTCAAAGTTGTGTGCGGCTCTGAGCAGGTGTCGTCAGCCGAAATTTTTAATCACCCTTACACTGGCCCGCGCACAAATCACAACTCACCCCAAGAAGGAATCCGATGAAAAGTACCACCCTGTTGGTCTTCGCTGCCAGCGTCGTCGCTTTCAGCGTCCCGGCCTCAGCCCAGTTTGCCAAACCCGAAGATGCGGTCAAATATCGCAAAAGCGCTTTGTTTGTGATGCAGCAGAACTTTGGCCGTGTGGGTGCCATGGCGGCTGGCAAGACGCCGTTTGACGCCAAAGTGGCGGCTGAAAGTGCGGCGGTTGCTGACTTTATGGCGAAGCTTCCCTGGGCCGCTTTTGGCGAGGGGAGCGACAAGGGTGAGACCCGGGCCAAGGCAGAGATTTGGAAGGAGCCCGCCAAATTCAAGGAATACGCCGACAAGATGCAGCTTGAAATGTCAAAACTGTCCGCCGCTGCGAAAACCGGCAACCTGGACAGTATCAAGACGGCGGTGTCTGCCACCGCCGGAACTTGCAAGACTTGCCACGATGCCTACCGCAAAGACTAGCGCTTTGAATTGAGCCGCGTCTGAGCGGCGAAGGTCCGGCGGCGCGTCGGCTTTGACGGGTACAGGTCGGGTGGCTGCCAGAAATGTGGCTCATTCAGGCCGGTCTGGGCGCAGGTGGGAAGGGCTGGGTGGCGCCGCACGCCAATGGCCTGCCTGCGAAAAGTCATAATCAGCCCATCCCAGGGTTTCTGGACACAGCGTTGACCTGCATTGCAGTGCGCAGTCTGTCTTGCTAAGTTAAATAAATGAACAACGGCATTCTTATCATTGCTCATGCGCCGCTGGCCAGCGCGCTGCGTCAGTGCGTATTGCATGTTTTCCCCGATGCAGAAGCGACCGTGGCGATGGTGGATGTGCAGCCCCATACGCCGCCCGAAGAAACGCTGGCCGACGCCCGGCGCGCGCTGGCTTTGCTGAAAGCGCCGCAGACCCTGGTGTTGACTGATGTTTTTGGGGCGACGCCCTGCAACGTGGCGCAAAAGCTGGTGGATGGGGTGAACTCCAAACTGGTTGCCGGGGTCAATCTGCCGATGTTGTTGCGTACCGTCACCTACCGCGGGGAGTCCCTGGATGGCATGCTGGCGCGGGCGCTGGCGGGGGGCACGCAAGGGGTCATGCCGGTGGCGACGACGGCGCCGCAGAATCAATTGAGGAAAAAAAGTGATCAAAGCAAGCACGACCATCAGCAATAAATTGGGCCTGCATGCCCGTGCCTCAGCCAAACTCACCAAGCTGGCCGGCAGCTACCCCTGCGAAGTCTGGATTGCGAAGGGCGAGCGACGCGTTAACGCCAAGAGCATCATGGGGGTCATGATGCTGGCGGCCGGCAATGGCAGCACGGTGGAGATTGATGCCAGTGGGGAGCGCGAACAGGAAGTCCTGGCGGCCCTGCTGACCTTGATTGCCGATAAATTTGGAGAAGGTGAGTAAATGACCCCCACGCTTGTCACTTCGTGTACTGCGCTGCCCCCCGGGGGGGCGGCCTCGCCTTGGGGCGGCCCGGCGCCGCGGCTGTCATGACTTTCTCCATTCACGGTCTCGCTGTTGCGCGCGGCATTGCCATTGGGCGGGCGGTGCTGGTGGCGTCCAGCCGGGTCGATGTG
>JANYHL010000125.1 GCA_025359085.1 Gammaproteobacteria bacterium | reverse complement strand
GGTCTACGCCTATGACGAAGACAAGAAAAAGGGTGGCGAAGTTCGCACCAAAGCCGTCAAGAAGTAAACGCAGTCTTTAGGACTCACCTGAGTTGCAGAGAAAGCCGGGACCCACCCGGCTTTTTTGGTGTTCGGGGTGGTCTGTTGTCGAACTTGAGTTCGGCTGTTTTTTGGGAGCCTGGGCATGGAAATTTTCTTACAACTGATCTACAGCGGCGTCGCGCTGGGCATGATTTACGGCGTGATCGCCTTCGGCTACCAACTGACCTTCGCGACCTCCGGAACTTTGAATTTTGGTCAGGGCGAGGCGTTGATGCTGGGAGCCCTGGTCGGTCTGTCGCTGGCCGGCACGATTCACGGTGGCCCCTACCTTAACTACTGGGTGATGATTCCGGTGGTCGTCGTATTCGGTGCTGCCCAAGGCGCACTGGTGGAGTGGATTGGCGTGCGTCCGGCGATCAAGATCAAGAGCGAGTTTGGCTGGATCATGTCCACCATTGCGCTGGGCATCATTTTCAAGAACGTGGCAGAAAACATCTGGGGCCGTGACGACCTGAAGTTTCCGTCGCCGCTGCCGGAGTCGCCCTTGAAAGTGTTCGGCGCCAATATCCTGCCGATGGAAATTCTGGTGGTGGTAGGGGCTGTTCTGATGATGTTGGGCGTGGAGTTTTTCAACCGCAAAACCATTTATGGCAAGGCGGTGGTGGCCACCTTCAATGACCGCGATGCCGCCAAACTGATGGGCATCAACACCGGTCTGGTCATTACCTTCTCATACGCGTTGTCGAGTGCCACGGCCGGGTTTGCCGGTGCCCTGATTGCGCCGCTGACCCTGACCGGGGCCACCATGGGCGCGGTGCTGGGTCTGAAAGCCTTTGCGGTGGCCATCATTGGCGGTTTGACCAGCGGCCTGGGCATCATTGTGGGGGGCATTATTCTGGGCGTGGCCGAAACCACCACCGGTTTTTACATTTCCACCGGTTACAAAGACGTGCCGGGCCTGGTGCTGCTGCTGCTGGTGCTGGCATTCAAACCGTCCGGCCTGTTTGGTAAAAACGCGATCAAAAAGGTCTGAAGATGAAGCGCAAGTCTCTTATTACGGCCGTGATCGGCTTGGCAGCGCTGGCGGGTGCGCCGCTGTATACCAGCAATCCCTACTACATCCACATGATCGGCACGATCATGATCTATGCCATTTTGCTGTTTGGGCTGGACATCGTGGTGGGCTATACGGGTCAAGTGTCGCTCGGCCATGCCGGGCTGTTTGGCGTGGGCTCCTACACCGCCGGTGTGTTGTTCCTCAAGCTCGGTGCGCCGTTGTGGTTGATCATTCCGGCCAGCATTTTCGTGACGGCGGGCTTTGGTGCGCTGCTCGCCTTGCCTGCCTTGCGGGTCACCGGGCCTTATCTGGCGATGGTGACGCTGGCTTTTGGCACCATCATTCAAATTCTGATCAATGAGATGGACTTTTTGACCGAAGGCCCGCTGGGCCTCAAGATTCCCAAGCCCTCGATCGCGGGGGTGCAGCTCCACGAAAACGGCTTTTACTGGCTGGTGTTTGTGATGATGGTGCTGTCTCTGGTCGTTGTAGACCGTATCTTGCGTTCGCAACTCGGGCGAGCGTTTGAGGCGCTGCGCGGGAGCCCCGTGGCATCCGACTGCATGGGGGTGTCGGTCTACCGTTACAAGGTGTACGCGTTTGTTATCAGCGCCGGTTTTGCCGGGCTGGCTGGTTGCCTGTATGCGTATTCCGAGCAATATATTTCCCCCAACACCTACAACTTTGAGTTGACCGTGTTGTTCCTGCTGGCGGTCATCATGGGCGGGCGCAAGACGCGTTCAGGGGCGCTGCTGGGCGCTGCCATCATCGTGATCCTGCCCAAGCTGCTCGATGACCTGGAGCTGTTTCGCATCGTGGCCACGTCGTTGGCGGTGATGATGGCCGTCGGTGGCGTGATCGGCATCGCCAAAAAGATGACCACACCCCGAGCCATGGCCATCCCGGTCGTGGGCACGCTGGCGCTCGCCGGGTTTTCTTTCTGGCTGCAGTCGATCACCGACTGGCGCCTGAGCATATTCGGCTTGATGATCTTGTTTGTGGTGTATTACCTGCAGGATGGTATCGTGGGCTTTGCGCGGGGCTTGTTTGTGGCCAAGCGTGCCGCATCCACGGGCTACGTGGCACACATGACCACCGGCAGAGACGCCATCAAGGTGGCCGACAACACCGGTCGCATCGAGGCGGGCCACGATCTGCTGATCGCCAAAGGGGTGCTGATGCAATTTGGTGGCCTCAAAGCCATCAACCAGGTTGATTTGCACGTCAAGCGCGGCACCATCCACGGCCTGATCGGACCCAACGGCTCGGGCAAAAGTACCATGATGAATGTGCTGACCGGCATTTATGTGCCGACGGCCGGCACGATCGAATTCGCCGGCCGCTCGGTGGTCGGGCGCACCTCGTCGGAGATCGCCCTCAGCGGCATTGCCCGCACCTTCCAGAATGTGCAACTGTTTGGTGAAATGACCGCCTTGCAAAACGTGCAGGTTGGCCTGCACCACAGCTTTGCCAGCAACCTGGCCGATGTGGCGCTGCACACCCCGCGCTACCAACGCGAAGAGGCGGCTTCGGTGCAGCGCGGTCTGGACCTGATCAATTTTGTCGGGCTGGGCGATCTGGTGCAGGAAGAGGCCCGCAATCTGCCTTACGGCAAGCAGCGCTTGCTGGAGATTGCCCGTGCGTTGGCATTGGACCCGCAGTTGCTGCTGCTCGACGAGCCCGCCGCTGGCCTGACCGCACCCGACATCAAGGAACTGGTCGCCATCATCCGCAAAATTCGCGACCACGGCATCACGGTGATTCTGATTGAGCACCATATGGACGTGGTGATGGGCATTTGCGATGCCGTGTCCGTGCTCGACTTCGGTCAGAAAATCGCCGAAGGCAAACCGGCTGATGTGCAGGCCGATGCCAAGGTGATTGAAGCCTACCTCGGCGGCAGCGCCGCTTAACGCCACAGGACCGACCATGTTGAGTATCAAGAATCTCGAAGCCGGTTACGGCAAAGTGCGCGTGCTGCATGGCATTTCGCTGGAAGTGCCGCGCGGCAAGGTGGTGACGCTGATCGGCTCCAACGGTGCTGGCAAGACCACCACCATGCGCGCTATCTCCGGCATGATCAAGCCGGTGTCCGGTGAAATCCTGCTGCACGGCAAGCGCGTCGATGGGCTGGAGTCCTACACCATCGCCAAACAGGGCTTGGCGCATTCGCCCGAAGGCCGCCGCGTTTTTGCCACCATGACCGTTACCGACAACCTGATCTTGGGGGCGTTTCCCCGGCTCACCGGCAGCCGCCCCAAAGGCGATGTGCCGGGCGATCTGGAGCGCGCCATGGAGCTGTTCCCCCGGCTCAAAGAGCGGCGCAATCAATTGGCGGGCACGCTGTCGGGCGGCGAGCAGCAGATGCTGGCGATGGCCCGCGCCGTCATGCTCAACCCCGAAATTGTTTTGCTCGACGAGCCCTCCATGGGGCTGGCGCCGATCCTGGTCGAGGAAGTGTTCCGCATCATCTCGGACCTGAAGTCGCGCGGCATCACCATGCTGCTGGTCGAACAGTTTGCCGCCGCGGCGCTGAAGGTGGCGGACTACGGCTATGTGCTGGAAAACGGCCGCATCTCGGTACATGGCGAAGCAGCCAAACTGCGCGACGATCCGGCTGTAAGGGCCGCTTACCTGGGTGGCGGGCATTGATTCACACCCCATCCACCGCGACCCGCGCCGATTTTTATTGAAAAAACAGGACTGAAATCATGACCATACTTGTCGCTTATGCGCCGCGTCCCGAAGGTCAGGCCGCCTTGGACAAAGGCATTGAAATTGCCAAACGCCGCAATGAACACCTGTTGGTGGTCAATGCCAGCCCCGGCGGCAACAGCACTGATGTCTCAAAAGCGGACGTTGAAGATGTCGAACGGGTGCAGCAGTTGCTGCTTGCGTCCGGTGTCGACGCAGAATTCAGGCAGCTGGTGCGCGGTAAAAGCGCGGCGGAAGAAATTCAGGGCCTGGTCGATACCCTGCCCGTGTCACTGCTGATCATCGGCCTGCGCCAGCGCTCGGCCATCGGCAAGCTGATCATGGGCAGCGTGGCGCAAGACATCTTGCTGTCGGTAGCCTGCCCGGTGCTGGCGGTCAAGGCGGGCTGAAAACCAGGCGCCTGAGCCGGGTGCTGGCGTGAATGCTATTGGATCAAAGCTTCCCACCCCATTGGGACGGGGGTGACAGGGAAACTTCTTATAAATTTTCGCGACCACCCGAACCTGCGCATCACTGACGCAACGTACACCCAGGTCCGGCAGACGCTGGATTATAAGTGAAACTTGGCGCTAGCCCTTGTCTATACTGCATCAACAGCTATCATATTAATAGTTATTTCGTCGCCAGTCCAGGGTTGAAAACCTGTCTTGTTACAACCCTGGCAAGGCTTGCACGGCACCGCTGCTTGCTTTTTCAAAGCCAACCGCTTTACCCGATCAAATTTTCTGCGGGAATTCCGGGCCCGATCGGCAGTTTTTCCGCGGCATTGCCATTGAGCACCTCGCAGACCGGCTTGTATGACGTGTCGGATAGGTTTACAAAACCCGCACAAGAGCGTGTTAAAAGCTGAACCCTTCGATGCAGTAATGGTTTAACCCATTGATACGCATAGATTAATTAATTTAATTTAATCTTCGGCACGGTTCTTGCATAGTTCACGGGTCGAGCAGCTTGGCTTGTCCGGTGGCGGGCTTTGATTGTATTTGTCGTCGTATGAGTCTGATGTTGGCACAGCATGAAGCACCTGAGAGTTCAAGACAAAAAAAACCCGTTCAACTACGAACGGCGTGCGCTTCGATTCGACACCGTGTTGCCGGTCAAAATGGGTACGCTTGATGGATTGGCCCGCAACCTCAGCGCAACCGGTATCTATTTTGAAACAGAAGCGGCGCCAGCGCTGGGTTCGCATGTGTGCTTTGCCGTCGAGTTGACGGTTCGCGGTCAAAAATTGAAACTGATGTGCGACGGGAAAGTGCTTCGGATTGACTACAGGAATGGTGTGCAAGGTCTCGCCGCGAAGTTTGACAATTCATTTTTTCCCAATCCAGCAGAAGTTATTGAGGTCGGCGCCGCTTGGCCGCCGCACACCCATTAAGATGCGCTGAAAAGCAACTTCTGATCGAGCATCAATCCATGAAAATACTTCTGACGGGGACGGCCGGCTTCATTGGCATGGCGACAGCTCTACGTTTGCTGGCGCGCGGTGATGAAGTCCTGGGGCTGGACAATCTCAATGACTATTACGACGTCACCCTGAAACAAGATCGCCTCAAGCGCCTGACACCGCATGCGGGATTTCGCTTCGTTAAGCTGGATGTGGCGGATCGACCGGGTATGGCGCAGCTTTTTGTTGATGAAAAATTTGACCGTGTCATTCACCTGGCGGCGCAGGCCGGTGTGCGTTACTCCCTGCAAAATCCGCACGCCTACATTGACAGCAACATTATTGGATTTATGAATGTGCTGGAAGCTTGCCGCCATTCACAGGTCCAGCACCTGGTGTATGCCTCTAGTTCCAGCGTTTACGGCGGCAACACCCAGATGCCGTTTTCCGAGCATGACAGCGTGGATCATCCGGTCAGTCTTTACGCCGCCACCAAGAAAGCCAATGAACTGATGGCGCACACCTACAGTCATTTGTATGGTTTGCCCACCACCGGCCTGCGCTTCTTCACTGTGTATGGACCCTGGGGTCGGCCTGACATGGCTTTGTTCTTGTTCACCAAGGCGATCCTGGACGGGCGTCCCATCGACGTCTTCAACTATGGCCAGATGCAGCGGGATTTCACTTTTGTGGACGATATCGTTGAAGGAGTCGTTCGGGTGCTGGATCGGGTCGCTTGCCCCAATCCGGTGTATGACCCCGCGCTGGCCGACCCGGCTACCAGCAACGTGCCTTACCGGGTGTTCAATATTGGCAATAACAAGCCCGTGCCGCTGCTTGATTTCATTGCTTGTATCGAGAACGCCCTGGGCCGCAAGGCAGAGAAAAATCTATTGCCTTTGCAGGATGGGGATGTGCCCGCCACGTATGCCAATACCGATGCCTTGAGCGACTGGGTCGGCTTCGTGCCCGGCACGCCGATTGAGAACGGGATTGCCCGTTTCGTAGCTTGGTACCGAGACTATTACCAGGTTTAGTTGGCCGCGGATATTGAAAATATCCGGTGTTAGCGGCAATGCTGAATCAAGCCCCTGGCGCCTGCCTCGCAGAGTGCCAGCACATGCTCGAATCCTTCCTGGTTGCCGTAGTACGGATCAGGAACTTCGACGCCCTCGAGCCCTTCGGCAAAGTTCAGCAACAGATGCAATTTGTGGATTTGGTCGACCGGGCATAGCCGACGTAGCTCAGTCAAATTGACGATGTCCATGGCCAGAATCAGGTCGAAGGCGTGGAAGTCCTGCTCCGCAATTCTTCGGGAACGGGCGCGGCCCAGTTCATAGCCGTGACGCATCAGCGCCAGCGCGGCCCTGGGGTCGGGCCGTTCGCCCAGCGGGTGCGCGTGGGTGCCTGCGCAATCTACTTCAAATGGCTGCGTCAGCCCGGCCTCAGCGGCCAGCTTGCAAGCCACGGCGCGCGCCATCGGAGAGCGACAGGTATTGCCCATACACACCATCAGCAACTTGGTCATAGCGCCTGATTCTAGGGTTCTTCACCCTCGCAAAAGCAGAAATTTACTTGCCGTTGGTCCGTTGCGCAATGTGCTTCGTTTCTTGAGAAATATCAATTTAGCAAGTGCCGATCAGCGCAAACTTCAAAGCGTGATTCGGGGGCTGGTGCATGAGTCGGATCGGAAAACTAGTTTCAGTATTCGAGCCCCTTGGACGCATTCAACTTGTACAGGGGATACGCTTTGAAAAGTTATTTTGCCATTGCTAAAACAGCGATCCGTTGGGTCGCTTTGGGTTTAATCGCTGGACTGGTGGCCGCTTGTGCCAGCTATTCATCTTACCCTCCCGCGCCGATGGCTGCAGCCGCCACCGACTACAACTATGTGGTGGGTGCGGGCGATATGCTCAACATCATCGTTTGGCGCAATCCTGAACTTTCGCTGTCCGTGCCGGTTCGTCCTGATGGCAAGGTATCCACACCGTTGGTCGATGAGCTGGTGGCCCAAGGCAAGACCTCGGTTGAAATTGCGCGCGATGTGGAGAAAGCTTTGAGCAAGCTGGTGCGGGATCCAGTGGTAACGATCATCGTCACCAGTTTTGTCGGCCCTTACAGTGAGCAAATTCGGGTGGTGGGCGAGGCGGCTCGCCCTCAGGCCTTGCCGTACAAACAAAAAATGACGGTGCTTGATGTGATGATTGCCGTGGGGGGGTTGACCGACTTTGCTGATGGCAACGCGGCCTCTATCACCCGTGCCTCGGAGGGCGGCAAGCGCTATTCGGTGCGGCTCAAAGACCTGATCAAGCGCGGCGATATCTCTGCCAATGTAGAGATGAAACCGGGCGACGTTCTCATTATTCCGCAAGGCTGGTTCTAGAACCGTTTCCTCCTGGCTGCAGGCCTGCGTCGCAGGACGACGGCATTGTCGCGTTTCAACTCTGACAATCGAGATCAAATCTGATGGATGAGCTCATTGACCAATTAGCCACCGCCGCCCGAGGCATGTGGAAGCATCGCTGGCTGGGTCTTTTTGTGGCCTGGGTGGTAACCGCAATCGGAATGTTTGTGGTGATGTCGGTTCCTGACAAGTACGAGGCGACCGCCCGTATTTACGTGGACACCCAGTCCATCCTGAAACCCTTGATGTCGGGCCTGGCGGTGCAGCCGAATGTCGATCAGCAGGTGGTGATGTTGAGTCGCACGCTGATCAGTCGCCCGAATATTGAAAAGCTTATTCGCATGGCCGACCTTGATCTGAAGGCCCAGTCCAAAAGCGCACAAGAGGCCTTGATTGACAGCTTGATGAAGACGCTTGAAATCAAGAACGTGGGCCGGGACAATCTTTATGTCTTGTCCTACCGTGACTCAAGCCCTGACAAGGCCAAGCGGGTGGTTCAGTCTCTGGTGTCAATTTTTATTGAGTCCAGTCTGGGCGATAGCCGCAAGGACGCCACCACGGCGCGCAAATTCATTGATGAGCAG
Organism: Gammaproteobacteria bacterium; assembly: GCA_025359085.1. Lineage (GTDB taxonomy): Bacteria > Pseudomonadota > Gammaproteobacteria > Burkholderiales > Burkholderiaceae_C > Rhodoferax. The sequence goes on along the minus strand of JANYHL010000125.1, from coordinate 57,565 downwards.
ATCCAGTCCTATGTGACAAAGCTTGAAGAAGCCGAAACACGTTTAAAGCAATTCAGGCTGCGTAACATTGAAATTCAAAATGCCGAAGGCCGAGACATGGCTGGCCAGATTGGTGTTGTCAGCAGTCAACTGAGCCAGGCACGCCTGGAGTTGCGAGAGGCTGAAAACGCGCGGGATTCGGCCAAGCGTCAGCTCGACGCCGAAAGAGATCAAAACGCCAATATCACTTCGCGCAGCCTGCTTCAGGAATCGGCCATGCAAATTTCCACCCCCGAGATTGATGCGCGTATCGATGCGCAGAAGCGTCAGCTGGATGGACTGCTGCAGCGTTTTACAGAGCAACATCCCGATGTAGCTGGAACCCGGCGGTTGATCCAGGAACTGGAGGGGGCCAAACGCAAGGAGTTGCAGGAACTGCGTAAGACCGCGTTGGCTAATCCTGCGTCCGCGTCCGCCAATAGCCTCGTTTATCAGGAACTCAATCGACTGCTGGCCACCTCGGAGGTGCAGGTTGCTGCCTTGCGCGCCAGAGTGGGCGAGTACGAGACTCGCTTCGCCCGGGCGCGCGAGTTGATGAAAACCGCGCCCCAAATTGAAGCTGAACTCGCGCAATTGAATCGGGACTACGACATCAACAAAAAGAACTACAACGACTTGGTCACCCGAAGAGAGTCGGCCGCCATGTCTGGCGATCTCGACAATGCCGCCGGCATGGCCGACTTTCGTTTGATCGATCCGCCGCGTGCCTCGCCCCAACCCGTGGCGACAAACCGTCTGCTGTTGATGCCGCTTGCCCTGTTAGCCGCCTTGGGCGCCGGCCTGCTCGCGGCTTTTATTGCCAGTCAGTTGCGTGCTGTTTTCTACGATGCGCGTTCTTTGAAGGCGGTCCTTGGGTTGCCGCTGCTGGGTGTGGTGACGATGGTCATGGACGAGGGGGCGGTATTGAAAGAAAAGCTGGAATTGAAAAAGTTCTGGGCCGCGTCAGGTGGCCTGGTTGGCGTTTTTATAACCGGGATGATCATGTTTTCCGTGATGTCCGGACGGCCAGGATGAATCAAATATGAGTAGCTTGATCGAGCAGGCGGCAGTGCGCCTGGAACAACTTCGCCAGGCCGGGGCCGAGATGCCTGCCGCCACGCCCGCGGCGCAAGCAGCTGATGCCAACGGGCACCTGACGACCGAGGCCCTTCGAAATGCAGAGGCAAGGACGGGGCCTGATCTGGGCTCAACCACCCTGTCACGACGCATTGGCATTGATCTGGAGGCGCTCGCACGAGCGGGCATTGTCAGTCCAAATGCGCCGCGCTCCCAAATTGCAGATCAATTCCGGGTTGTCAAGCGGCCGCTGATCAGTAATGCCATGGGCAAAGGGGCCTCGGCCGTCGCCCATGGCAACTTGATCATGGTCACCAGCGCATTGCCTGGTGAAGGAAAGACTTTTTCCGCCATTAATTTGGCGATGAGCATGGCCACTGAGCTTGATTACACGGTCATGTTGGTGGATGCTGACGTTTCGCGTCCCTCGGTGATGGCGGTGATGGGCTTGCCTGATGGCCCGGGTTTGCTCGATCTGGTGCTCGATGAATCGAAGGATCTGTCCAGCGTGATGCTGAGAACGAACATTGACAAACTGACCTTGTTGCCCAGTGGCACGCCGCATGCCCGAGCGACTGAATTGCTGGCCAGTGACGCGATGACCCGACTGCTCACGGATATGGCCACCCGCTACACGGACCGCATCGTGATTTTTGATTCGCCGCCCCTGCTTCTTGCGACTGAAGCGCGCGTGCTGGCCGCCAGCATGGGCCAGGTGGTGGTGGTGGTGCAAGCGGGGAAGACTCTACAGTCAGATGTTGTACAAGCGCTGGCCATGATCGAAGCCTGCCCCGTGAAGTTGATGTTGTTGAACCAGGCGACCACCGCTGCCAAGGGGGGCTACGGCTATGGTTATGGCTACGGCCATGAGCAAGCGCGGCCGGGATTGTCGTCCCTGTCCATGCAGCCATGATGTGCAGCCCGCTTTCATTGCGCTCATGGCGGACGCGGGTGGCTCGCGTCCCAAGCGCTGGTTTGTTGGTGATGGCGTCGGTTGGCGCTTGTGCGCAGGGCGTCGTTGCGGAGACGGGTCCACGGCGAGTGGTGACGGTGGTGCCGCGCCTTGCGATCACCGAAGTTCTGACGGATAACGTGGGTCTGAGTGCTTCCGCACCCCAGTCTGAACAAATTACCCAGATCAGTCCCGGCATTCGCGTCAGCGTGGAAGGTGCGCGGGTTCAGGCTTATTTTGATTATTCACGCAATGAATTGTTTTACGCGCAAGGCTCCTCGCCCCGGCAATCGCAAAATGCCCTCAACACATTTGGCACGCTGGAGGTTCTCGACAACTGGGCTTATCTCGATTTCAGTGGCTTTATTTCGCAACAGGCGATTTCCGCATTTGGCGCCCCGTCCACGGACAATACGTCGGTCAACCCCAATCGGGCCGAGGTTTCGACGTACCGGTTATCACCTTATATACGCGGGCGCGTGGGGAATGTTGCCAACTATGAGGTGCGATACAGCCGGGGCGTCACCAGCAGCGATGCCGCCCTAGGCTCTGGTGTGACGACGGTCGATGCTGCCGTCAAGGTCGGTGCGGACAGTGCCTTTGGCAATCTTGGCTGGTTGGCTGATGCCAGCCAGCAAACTGCCGATTACAACGTCGGGCGCCAGACCGAAGCTGAGCGACTCAACCTTGGCTTGTCCTATGCCATTACCCCGCAGCTCAGCGTGTCGGTTAGGGCTGGGCGTGAAAAAAACAATTACACCAGTGTCGAAATGCAAAGTTACGACACCAGCGGTGTGGCCGTGATCTGGTCACCGTCGGAGACGAGTAAATTGTCAGTGGCACTGGACCGGCGTCCTTTCGGCGATGCGCACAATGTCAGTTTCGAGCACCGAACGGCTCGCACTGCTTGGAAATTTTCCGATGTGAAAGAGGTTTCAACCGGACCCGAACAGACCCGGGGTGTCGGCCTGGGCGCCATCTACGATCTTTTGTTCAGCCAGTTTGCTTATCTGGAGCCGAACGAAGTCGCACGAGCCCAGTTGGTCAAGGCCTATTTGCAAAGTAACGGCATCAGCCCTGACGCCCGGGTGATCAGCAACGCCCTGACCTCGGCTGTGTCCTTGCAACGGCGCCAGGACTTGTCGTTTGCCTTGCTGGGGGTGCGCGACACCATCACCTTCCTCGCAAGCCGAAGTGAGGGCCGTCGGCTTGACACGGTGTCGACTGGTGTTGATGACTTCACGTCTTCATCCGTGCTTCGCCAGCACGGCTTCAGCGCCAATTATTCGCATCGTCTGACACCTGATTATTCGCTGGGTGTTCTGGCCTCACAACAAGATACATCGGGGGTATCGAGCTTGCAAGAGACCCGCCTGCGCCTGCTGAGTATTCAGATCATGGGCAAAGTTGGCAAAAACGCTGCAGCTTCTGTTGGCCTTCGGCGCGTGGTTTATAGCAGTGCCACTGCGCCTTATGGTGAAAACGCCCTTACCGTCAGTTTCAATGTGCAGTTCTGACCCATGTATGAAACATATTACGGGTTGAGTAGCAAACCTTTTCAGCTTAACCCTGACCCCAGCTTCTATTTTGGAAGCAAACAGCACCGCCGTGCCAAGGCTTACCTCGAGTACGGCGTGCAACGCAATGAAGGGTTCATTGTAATTACTGGTGAGGTAGGTGCAGGAAAGACCACCATTGTGCGCGGCCTGCTCGCCAGTCTGGACCCCAGCAAGGTGGTGGCCGCCAACCTCGTCACCACGCAGCTCGATGCCGAAGACACCTTGCGCATGGTGGGTGCGGCCTTTGGTGTGCGGGTTAAGGATGTGTCCAAGGCCGATGTACTGATGGCGCTAGAGGCCTATCTGGTCAATCAAACCAGCCAGGGGCGACGCTGCCTGTTGATTGTTGACGAAGCGCAAAACCTGACGGCCAGGGCGGTTGAAGAATTACGCATGTTGTCTAACTTTCAGTTTGGCCAACAAGCGTTACTGCAGACATTTCTGGTGGGGCAGCCCGAGTTCCGCAGTATTTTGCAGAGCCCCACCATGCAGCAACTCAGGCAACGCGTGACGGCCACTTGCCATATTGGACCCCTGGACAAAGAGGAAACACGGGGCTATGTCGAACATCGTCTCAAGTGCGCTGGCGCCGTCGGGCGACCCACTTTTGCTGACGCTGCCTTTGAGGCGATTTTCAAGGCCTCAGGAGGCATTCCCCGCCGCATCAATTTGACCTGCGACCGCCTGTTGCTGCTTGGGTTCCTGGGCAGCAAGGACGCATTTGATGTGGAGGATGTCAATGAAGTGGTGAATGAACTCCATGATGAATCGGCGGTTTCGGTCAACAGGATCGCTTCCGCTGGACCTGGTCCTGCTGACGCGGACGCTCAAAGTACGAGCAGTGAAGCTAGCGGTGTGGATGCCTCCAAATTACAGGTTTCATCCGCCTTGGCGGGGGCTCTTTGCAGCCAAATCGAAGGCTTGGGCACCGAGCAATACGATGGCCGTTTGCGCCGCCTTGAACTCAGCATGCTTCGGATTGAGCGAATCAATCTTGAAGTTCTTGCCATGCTGCAAAAAATGATTATGGCGGTGCGAAAACCGAGCCAGGAGAGTCATTCATGAATGGGCCGACGCGTCGGCAAGCAGCAGATGGAGAGTTGAGGCCTGTGATTTGCGTCGTCGGTGCGCGCCCCAACTTCATGAAGATGGCGCCTATTCTGCGGGCCATGGCCGCTCATGTGCCCGCGCTGCCGGTGCTACTGGTGCACACCGGCCAGCATTACGACAAGGATATGAGTGAGCGTCTGTTTGAAGACCTGCGCTTGCCCACCCCGGATGTCAATCTTGAAGTGGGGTCGGGCACGCACGCGATGCAGACGGCTGAGGTGATGCGCCGGTTCGAGCCCGTCCTTGATGCCTACCTGCCCTCCTGCGTGGCGGTCGTCGGAGACGTGAATTCCACGCTGGCTTGCGCGTTGGTAGCCGTCAAAAAAGGCGTGCCAGTGGTGCATATCGAGGCTGGACTGCGCAGTTATGACCGTACCATGCCGGAAGAAATCAACCGCATACTGACCGACCAGATTGCTGATCGACTCTACACCACAGAACGCACGGCGCAAGACAACCTGGTGCGCGAGGGTGTCGCGCCAGACCGGGTCTGTTTTGCCGGAAACGTCATGATTGACTCGGTGTTTTTTGGCCGGGCCAACGCCCGAAGCGCGCGCGACACGCTACAAGCGTGTCAAATCGACCCTGCGGTTTTTAAGCACCCTTTGGGCTTGGGGGTGGTGACCTTGCATCGCCCCTCCAATGTGGATCACCTTGAGACTTTGCGCGCATTGCTTGGCGTACTGAGTGAGGTCGCCACCAGCTTGCCCCTGGTTTTTGTGCTGCATCCGCGTACCCGCAACAATATTGAGCGGTTTGGTCTGATGAACTTGATTGACCCCGCGCGCATGGCCTTGCTGCCGCCGCAGGGCTATCTTGAAATGCTGGGACTGATGGCCGAAGCCACGGTGGTGCTGACGGACTCAGGCGGGTTACAGGAGGAAACCACGGCGCTGGGGGTGCCTTGCCTGACGCTGCGGGAAAATACCGAGCGTCCGATCACCGTGGAGCAAGGCACCAACACGCTCGTGGGCCGCCATCGGGCCGCCATTTTGGGTGCGGTAAGGGACATCCTGGCTGGCAAAGGAAAGCGCGGTCGCTTGCCCGAGCTTTGGGATGGGCAGGCGGCGCAGCGGATCGCCGCCGACATGTACCCGTGGCTGAAGCAGCGGCAAGCAGCCATGGCATCGAAGTCGGTTGCCTTATGAAAATTTCTATGCCAGTTGCTCCCCTCACCAATGCGTTGACTATTGATGTGGAAGACTATTTTCAGGTTTCGGCATTTGCGCCGCATATTGCCCGCTCCGAGTGGAATCTGCGTGAATGCCGGATAGAACGTAATATTGATTGCATCCTTGAAATGCTCGCCGACACCGATACCAAGGCTACATTTTTTACGCTCGGCTGGATTGCTGAGCGTTATCCTGAGTTGGTACGGCACATCGTGCGCCAAGGGCATGAACTGGCCAGTCATGGTTATGGCCATGAGCGTGCCAGCGATCAAACCGAAGCCGCATTTTTTGCCGACATTCAACTGGCCAAGATTATTCTGGAAGATGTGGCAGGCAGCGTAGTCAACGGTTATCGTGCCCCCAGTTTTTCAATTGGCAGTGGCAATCTCTGGGCCTTTGACTGCCTGGCCCGGGCGGGTTACCGCTACAGCTCCAGCGTCTACCCGATTCGGCACGATCACTATGGCATGCCGGATTCGCCTCGTTTTGCCTATGAAGTGCGTCCCGGGTTGATGGAAATTCCGATTACCACGTTGCGGTTGTTTAACCGCAACTTGCCCTCCAGTGGGGGGGGCTACTTCAGATTGCTGCCCTATGCCTGGTCCCATTGGATGCTCAGTCGGGTGAACGGCCATGAGCATCAGTCAGGCATCTTCTATTTTCATCCCTGGGAGATTGACCCTGGACAGCCTCGCATTGAGGGCATCAGCAGCAAGACCCGGTTTCGGCATTACGTCAATATTAAGCGCATGGAAGGTCGTCTGAACCGCTTGCTCGGTGACTTCAAGTGGGGACGTATGGACCAAATCTTCCTGGACCGATTCAGTCAACCAGCGAACGCCGCTTGAGCCGCCCATGTTAAACATCAAGCGTCTCATGCCCACCGACATTGCCACCGCCCAGCGCTGGGATGCGTTTGTGATGGCCAGCCCGGAGAGCACGTTTTTCCACCGCGCAGGTTGGCAAAAAATAGTGCATGGTATTTTTCATCATGACACCTATTTCCTGTATGCCGAGTCGGATGGTGAAATTCTGGGTGTGCTGCCGCTAGGCCATGTCAACAGTTGGTTGTTTGGCAACTCTCTCTCAGGTTTGCCCTTTGCGGTCTATGGCGGCATCGCTGCTGCCAGCGAGGAAGTGGCACAAGTCCTGGAGCAGGAAGCACAAGGGATCGCAAGGCGACTGGGTGTGGCGCATCTTGAATGGCGCAACATCAATCCGCGTCATGCAGACTGGCCCAAGCAAGACCTGTACGTCACGTTTCGCAAGGAAATTCTAATGGAGGAAGAAGCCAATTTACTGGCCATTCCGCGCAAGCAGCGGGCCATGGTGCGCAAAGGCATCAAGAATGACCTGGTCAGCACGATTGACCCTGATGTAGAACGTTTTTTTGCCCTCTATGCCGACAACGTTCGCCGCCATGGCACGCCCGCCCTGCCCAAGCGCTACTTTCAGGCCTTGCTGGCTGAGTTTGGACCCGATTGTGAGGTGCTGACGGTGAGTGCACCCGATGGCCGGGCGCTGAGCAGTGTCTTGAGTTTTTATTTTCGGGGCGAGGTCTTGCCCTATTACGCAGGCGACTTTGAGCCCGCGCGCGAATTCGCTGCCAACGATTTCAAATACTGGGAATTGATGCGCCGCGCCTGCGCGCGCGGTCTCACGGTGTTTGACTATGGCCGCAGCAAACAGGGCACAGGTTCTTACGCGTTCAAAAAGAACTGGGGTTTTGAGCCCACACCGCTGCACTATGAATATTGTCTGTATAAGCGCGATGACGTGCCACAAAACAACCCCTCCAATGCCAGATTCAAGCTGCTGATCGCCACCTGGCGTCGCCTGCCGCTGGTGCTTACCAATTGGTTGGGCCCTTTTGTTGTGCGCAACCTGGGCTGAACTCATCATGGCCAACCTGCTTTACCTGGTGCACCGGCTTCCATTCCCGCCGAACAAGGGCGACAAAGTTCGCTCCTACCATTTGCTCAAACACCTGACCGCACGGCACCGTGTTTTCCTCGGCACTTTTGTGGACGACCCGCAAGATGAGGCCTATGTTGAGACAGTGCGAAAGATGTGCCCGGATCTGCACGTGGCGCGGCTTCACCCCCGGCTTGCCAAACTTCGCAGCCTCTCTGCCTTGCTCAGTCAACAGCCCTTGAGCTTGCGTTACTACCAGGATGCGGGGTTGCAAGCCTGGGTCCAGCAGACCTTGGCACAACACCCGATTGATGCGACGGTGATTTTCTCGTCCGTCATGGCTCAGTATGTGCCGGCCGTGCCCGGCGTCACCTCACCGCCGATGCTGGTCGATTTTGTTGATGTTGACTCAGCCAAATGGACGCAGTACGCCCCGAGCCACCGGTGGCCCCTGTCATGGTTGTACCGACGCGAGGGTGAGCGCTTGCGTGACTTCGAGCGTGCGGTGGCAGCTCGGTCGGAGAAATCATTTTTTGTGACTGAAAGTGAAGCGGCCATGTTTCAAAAGATGGCGCCAGAGTGTGTCGATTCGGTCGTTGCCATGAGCAACGGCGTCGATACCGATTATTTCTCGCCTGACCCGGCACGCCCTTCGCCCTTTGCCGGGCCGGGCGAACAGCCCGCGCGGATACCGGTGGTGTTCACCGGCGCCATGGATTACTGGCCGAATGTGGATGCGGTGACCTGGTTTGCGTGTGACATTCTGCCGCGTTTACGCCAGTTATGGCCAACTGTGCGCTTCTACATTGTGGGGCGCAGCCCACCACCTGCAGTCTTGTCTCTGGCGTCTGATTCAGTCGTGGTCACTGGCACCGTGCCGGATGTTCGACCCTATTTGCAGCACGCCGCATTGGTGGTGGCGCCCTTGCGGGTGGCGCGTGGATTGCAGAACAAAATATTGGAGGCCATGGCAATGGGGCGACCGGTGGTGGCCTCGCGATCTTGCGCACAAGCCATCAAGACACGCAGTGAGGAACTGATTTGTGCCTCAGGGGTCCACGGCTTTGTGCGCGAAATAGACGCGGTGCTGAAGACGCCGACCCGAGCGGCTGCCATCGGGCAGTCGGCGCGCCTACGGGTGCTTGCGAGCTACAGTTGGAGCGCTCACCTGGGTGGCATTGACCGCTATCTGGACGCCAGCCGGCCAGCACGAGAGGCGCTATGAACGCTATTGCCACGCCTTACGCTGCCGTTATCCGCTCCGAGCTGAGTCAGGCCTGGCGGCATGCGCTCGCGGCTCTGGTCCTGCTCTTGCTCTGGACGCTCTTGCTGTATCGCGACACTGGCTCCGCCATGGTGACGATCTGGAGCCGGTCGGATACGTTTGCTCATGCCTTCCTGGTCCCTCCGATTGTCTTGTGGTTGGTCTGGCGACAACGTCGGCTGATCGAAATGCAAGTGCCCCGACCAACGCCTGGCGTGCTGGTGTTTGTCGCCGGTGCAGCCCTGGCATGGCTTCTGGGAGAGTTGACGGCCGTCAATGCGGTGACCCAACTGGCATTTGTAGCGCTGCTGGTTTCTGCGGTGCCGGCCGTGTTGGGATGGTCGGTCGCTCGTTTGATTGTTTTCCCTTTGGGTTTCCTGTTTTTTGCGGTTCCGATTGGTGAATTTCTCATGCCCCAGCTCATGGAGTGGACTGCCAATTTTACGGTGCTGGCCCTGCGCCTGAGCGGTGTTCCGGTCTATCGCGAGGGGCTTCAGTTTGTCATTCCTACCGGCAATTGGTCGGTGGTGGAGGCCTGCAGTGGCGTGCGCTACCTGATCGCTTCGTTGACCGTCGGCGCCCTTTACGCTTACCTGAACTACCGGTCGACCGGACGTCGTGTCCTGTTTGTGCTCGTTTCGTTACTGGTTCCCATTGTTGCCAACTGGATGCGCGCTTACATCATTGTCATGCTGGGGCACCTCTCGGGCAATAAACTCGCCGTGGGCGTCGACCACCTGATTTATGGCTGGCTCTTTTTCGGTATCGTGATGATGTTGATGTTCCTCATTGGTGCCCGTTGGACGGAGTCCGAGCAACCGGGAATTGTCCGAGGTTTGGTTCCTGCTGCAAAAAAGCAGGCAATGACTGCGCCTCGGTTGTGGACGGTAACCGCTGGCTTCGCGGCACTCATGGCCGTGCCTCATGTCGCTCTGTGGGCGTTTGAGACTGGCCCAAATGGTGACTCGACGCAGCTGGTGGCACCGTTGGCGCTGGCGTCAAGCTGGCAAGTCACGAGCCCGCATGTGCCGCCATTCAAACCCGCGTTTCAGAATCCTTCGGCTGAAATGAATGCGAGCTATGTCAATCAGGGCCGTGCGGTTGGCCTGTATCTGGGGTATTACCGCCGCCAAAATTACAGCCAGAAATTGGTCAGTTCCAACAATGTATTGGTACGCAGCAACGACCCGCAATGGGCGCAGGTCGCCAGCGCGACCCGCTCGATCAAATTGGCCGACCAACAAACCTGCGAATTGCGCACCGCTGAGCTGCGTGGCATCTCACGCGGTCAGTCAGACCATGAGAGTCGGTTGATGGTTTGGCAAATCTACTGGGTTAACGGCACCTTGACCGCCAACGATTACCTGGCAAAGGTTTACAGCGCGTTCTATCGGTTGACAGGACGTGGCGATGACGGCGCCGTGATTGTTGTCTACACCCCCAAAGACCCAGCCGGAGGTGCGGATGCGGTACTGGAATCATTTTGGGCAGCCAACTACCCGAGCATTAATGCCTTGTTGCGCAAGGCGCAAAAAACCAATTGATGAACAAAAAAAGAGATTTCTTTAATTGATGAACATCGTGGAGGTTTCGTGATGAGTGTGATCGCCGTGATTGGATTGGGTTATGTGGGTTTGCCCTTGGTGGTTGAGTTTGGCAAACACTTTCGTACCATTGGGTTTGATATTTCCGTGTCCAAAGTTGAGTCCTGCCTCAAAGGAGTTGATCCCTCGCGCGAACTGTCGGATGAAGATATGCGGGCGTCTCCCCATGCCGTGTATACCGCCGACCCCCGCATGCTGGCTGAGGCAGACATCATCGTGGTAGCCGTGCCGACGCCGGTGGACACCGCCCATATTCCAGATTTTCGACCGCTCATCGGTGCCAGCGCCAGCGTTGGCGGCAACATGAAGAGCGGCGCTATCGTCGTCTACGAGTCAACGGTTTACCCGGGGGCGACCGAGGAAGTCTGTATTCCGGTACTGGAACGAGCGTCCGGTCTGACCTGGAAAAAAGACTTCTTTGTCGGCTACTCGCCTGAGCGAATCAACCCGGGTGACAAAGAGCACACCCTCACAAAAATTCTGAAAGTCGTTTCTGGCGACAGCCCTGATACGCTGAACAAAGTAGCCGAGCTGTACGAAACCATCATCTTGCCGGGCGTGCATCGTGCGTCCAGTATCAAGGCCGCAGAAGCTGCCAAGGTGATTGAGAACACCCAGCGTGATCTGAATATCTCCTTGATGAACGAGCTGTCCATCATCTTCGACAAACTTGGTATCGACACCACCGAGGTGCTTGCAGCTGCGGGCACCAAATGGAATTTTCTTAAATTTCAGCCCGGTCTGGTGGGGGGGCATTGCATCGGCGTAGACCCCTACTACCTGACGCACAAGGCCGAGATGCTGGGGTACAACCCGCAAGTTATTTTGGCCGGACGTCGCATCAATGATGGCATGGGCAAATTCATTGCGGAGCAAACCATCAAGCAGATGATCGCCGCTGACAGCTACATCAAAGGCGCCAAGGTCAACATCTTGGGGCTGACCTTTAAAGAAAACTGTAGCGATCTTCGCAACTCCAAAGTGGTTGACATCATTCATGAACTCAAGTCCTACGGTGTGGAGGTCTTTGTGACCGATCCGCGGGCTGATATGGCTGAAGCCATGCATGAATACGGTGTGACGCTGTTACGCTGGGCGGAACTGCCACGCGCCGATGCCATTGTGGCGGCGGTGGCGCATCGGGAGTACGCCACCTTGACGGTCGAAGATTTCGGCAAGAAGCTGGTGAAGGGCGGCGCGTTCATTGATGTCAAGGCCGCTTTTGATCGCAGCGCGATCGAAGCGGCTGGCTACAAACTCTGGCGCCTGTGAGCGCGCCTCACGGAAGGTTTTGTATGCAAGGTGACCCGCGTCCACTGGTGCTGCATGTGACTTACCGCTTTGACACCGGGGGTCTGGAGAACGGTATTGTCAACCTCATCAACCACATGCCCTCGGACACCTATCGTCATGCGGTGCTGGCGTTGACGGAAATCACAAATTTCAAGCAGCGCGTGCAGCGCAACGATGTTGAGTTCATCGCACTGCAAAAGCCACCCGGTCAAGGGTTTTGGCAATACGCCAGGCTGTTCAAGATATTTCGGCAACTGCGCCCCGCTATTGTGCACAGCCGCAACCTCGCCGCGCTGGAGGCGCAAGCCCCGGCCTGGGCGGCCGGGGTGCCGGTTCGCATTCACGGCGAACACGGGCGGGATGTGGGCGATCTGGATGGAAACAACCACGCCTACCAGCGCCAACGCCGTTTCTACAAGCCCTTCGTTCATCATTACACGGCCTTGTCGCGCGATCTGGCTGACTATCTGATGGATAAGGTGCATGTTTCAAAATCAGCCATCACCCAAGCCTATAACGGCGTCGATACGGCGCACTTTCATGCGGCGCCCGCGGGCCCTGTTCCGATCGCCAATTGCCCGTTTGACCCACAACAGCACTGGCTGGTGGGGACGGTCGGGCGCATGCAGGCGGTGAAGGATCAAGTGATGCTGGCCCATGCGTTTGTGCAAGCGCTTTCCGTGGCGCCCGATTTGCAGCAACGTTTGCGTCTGGTGATGGTGGGGGACGGGCCCTTGCGTGCGCAGGTCCAAGCGGTGCTGGCGCAGGCAGGTTTGGCTCATCTGGCTTGGTTGCCCGGTGAGCGGGGCGACGTGGCTGACATCCTGCGCGGTCTGCACCTCTTTGCCTTGCCATCGCTGGCCGAGGGCATTTCCAACTCCATTCTGGAGGCCATGGCCAGCGCGTTGCCGGTGATCGCTACGACGGTGGGGGGCAATGCGGACCTGGTGGTGCAGGGCAAGACCGGGCTGATGGTGGCTCCGGCTAATCCACAGGCCATGGCCTTTCGGCTGGTGGAACTGGCCTCCAACCCAGAGCGGGCGCGCCACATGGGGCAGGTCGGCCGCCAGCGCGTGCAGGCCAATTTCAGTATGCAGGCGATGGTGTCCACCTATCAGTCGATTTACGACCAGCAATTGCGCCGCCGAGGTTCGGCTCATCCCACCCTTCAACATCAGTAAACAGCATGTGTGGCATTACCGGTATTTTTGACACCCGCGGCAGTCGGGATATCGACCGCGCCGTCTTGCAGCGCATGAACGATTCGCAACTGCACCGCGGGCCGGACGAGGGTTGCTTGCACCTTGAGCCCGGCCTTGGTTTGGGCCACCGGCGCCTGGCGATCATTGATATTGCCACCGGCCAGCAGCCGCTGTTCAATGAAGATCGCTCCGTGGTGGTGGTGTTCAACGGCGAAATCTACAACTACCAGCAACTGATCCCCGAATTGCAGGCGCTCGGCCATGTGTTTCACACCCGCAGTGACACCGAGGTAATCGTCCACGCCTGGGAGTCTTGGGGCGTCAAGTGCGTCCAACGCTTTCGTGGCATGTTCGCGTTTGCGCTGTGGGATCGAAACCAGCAGCTATTTTTCATGGCGCGCGACCGGCTGGGCGTCAAGCCTTTGTACTACGCGCTGCTGGACGACGGCATGCTGTTGTTTGGCTCGGAGCTCAAGTCGATTCTGGCGCATGACGGGTTGCGACGCGACATTGATCCGCTGGCGGTGGAGGAATATTTTGCCCTCGGTTATGTGGCTGAGCCGCGCACGATCTTCAAGTCGACGAGAAAGCTGCCGCCGGCCCACACGTTGCTACTTCGCCGTGGCGAGCGGGTAAGTGAGCCGCGGTCCTATTGGGATATCTGCTTCAGCCTGAATGCAAAAATCAGCGATGAGCAAGCTTGCGAGCAGTTGGCCGAGAAGCTGCAGGAGTCGATACGGCTGCGCATGATTGCCGAAGTGCCGCTCGGCGCTTTTTTATCCGGCGGGGTGGATTCCAGCGCGGTGGTGGCCATGATGGCGGGCCTGTCAATGGAGCCGGTCAACACCTGCTCCATTGCCTTTGAAGACCCGGCTTTCAACGAAACCGCCTTCGCGCAAACCGTGGCTGATCGTTACCGCACCCATCACCATGTTGAGACGGTGCAAAGCGATGATTTCGATCTGATCGACACCTTGGCCCGGCTTTACGACGAGCCCTACGCTGACAGCTCGGCCATTCCCACCTACCGCGTTTGCCAGTTGGCGCGCAAGCATGTCACGGTGGCCCTGTCGGGGGACGGCGGGGATGAAACCTTTGGCGGCTATCGTCGCTACAAGCTTCATTTGATGGAAGAGCGCATGCGCGCAGCGCTCCCGGTGGGCTTGCGGCGGCCACTTTTCGGAACTTTGGGGCAGCTCTACCCGAAAGCTGACTGGGCGCCGCGTGTATTGCGGGCCAAGACCACCTTCGAGGCGCTGGCACGCAGCTCGGTGGAGGCCTATTTTCACAGCATGTCACTGTTGCGCGATGACGAGCGCAACCGCCTCTACAGCCGTTCATTGAAAACAGGGTTGGGTGGGTACAACGCCCGCGAGGTGTTTTCACAGCATGCAGCAAGAGCTGACACGGATGACCCCCTGGCGCTGATTCAATACATCGATATGCACACCTATCTGGTTGGTGACATCAATACCAAGGTTGATCGCGCCAGCATGGCTCATTCGCTGGAAGTACGCGAGCCACTGATGGATCATGAGATTGTTGAATGGCTGGCCACGCTGCCCTCTTCCATGAAGATAAGAGGAGGCGAGAGCAAGTTCTTGTTGAAGAAGGCGATGGAGCCGCATCTCCCCAATGAGATCATGTACCGCCCCAAGATGGGGTTTGCCGTACCGCTGGCAAGCTGGTTCCGGGGCCCCTTGCGTGAACGGGTTCGCGGCGCTCTCTTGGCTGGGCCGTTGGCGGACTCGGGTTGGTTCGACCAGATCACGATACGCCAGATGATCGAGCAACATGAGCGGGGTGCGCGTGATAACAGCACGCCGCTTTGGACTTTGATGATGTATGACGCTTTTCTGCGCAACACCTGTGGGGCAGGCGTAGCGCAATCTGTCCCAGGTTGAGTGTATGAAGATTCTTTACCATCACCGCACTGCCTCACGCGACGGTCAATCTACTCATATCGACGAAATGATTGCCAGCCTGCGTGCTGAAGGCCATGGCGTGCGGGTGAGCTCACCGCAGGTAGCGGGGAAAAACCAGTCCGGTGGCAGTCCGGGCTGGGTTGGACAGCTCAAAACCAGGATGCCGAAGCAACTCTATGAATTGGCCGAGTTGGCCTACTCGGTGCTGGCTTATCGACGGCTCTGCGCGGCGGTCAGGCAAGACAAGCCCGATGGCATTTACGAGCGTTACAACCTCTATTTGCTGGCCGGCATATGGGCTAAAAAGCGCTTTGGCCTGCCTCTGATACTGGAGGTCAACGCACCCATGGCACAGGAGCGGCGTCAGTACGGCGGGCTGTCCTGGCCGCGCTTGGCCGATTGGGCGGAGCGCTATGTCTGGCAGCACGCCGATGTGATTTTGCCGGTGACCCGGGTGCTGGCCGACTACATGGTGACCCAAGGCATTGATCCGGCGCGCATTCGCGTCATACCGAATGGCATCAATGAAGATCATTACAAAAATTTGCCCTCGTTAGCCCAGGCCAAAGATAGGCTGGGTCTGGGCGGGCGCCTGGTGATTGGTTTTACCGGTTTTGTGCGGGAGTGGGACCGGCTGGACCGCATCCTGGTCTGGGTCGCGCACAGTGCCGCCCAGCACAACGTGCATTTGCTGGTGATTGGGGACGGGCCCGCGCGTGCCGGGATTGAGGCCTGTGCGGCCCGGCTTGGCGTGGCTGACCGCCTCACTTTTACCGGGGCCGTGCCGCGCGACCAGGTGCCCGCTTTGGCCGTGGCGTTTGATATCGCCCTGCAGACGGCCTTGGTGCCGTATGCCTCGCCCCTTTGTCTGTTTGAGTATCTGGCCTTGGGCAAGGCGATTGTGGCGCCTGACCAGCCCAATCACCACGAAATTTTGACTTCGGGTGTCAATGCCTTGCTCTATGACCCGGACGACCATGCCGGTCTTGAAAAGGCTTTGAACGCCTTATGCCAGGACACGACCTTGCGCGCGCGCATGGGGGCAGCGGCGCAGCAACTGATTGCGTGCAAGCAGCTGACGTGGCGCCAGCATGCACACAAAGTGGCGAGCCTGTTTGCCGCCACCGGTGTCGCGGACGAACCCACTGCGGGCTCCGCACAAACGCTGAGAAAGAACTTGCTGTGAGTTCCAGAAAAATTCGTTTGCTGACGTTCTCGACCTTGTACCCCAGTAGCGTGCGACCGGGCCATGGCATCTTTGTTGAAACCCGGCTGCGTGAACTCCTGAGCAGTGGCAAAGTGGAGGTGCGGGTTGTGGCGCCCGTGCCGTGGTTCTTTTCCACCGACCCACGCTATGGTGACTACGCCCGCATGGCCAGCACGCCCAGGCGGGAAACCTACAACGGCATTGACGTCCTGCATCCGCGTTATCTGTTGCCGCCCAAGGTCGGCATGACCTTGGCGCCGCTGAGCATGGCATGGGGGGCGGCGTCGGCGCTACGGCAGTTGATCGCCGAGGGGTATGAGTTCGATGCCATCGACGCGCATTATTACTACCCCGACGGCGTGGCTGCGGCCTTGCTGGCGCGCCACTTCAATAAGCCTTTCACCGTGACCGCGCGGGGTACCGACCTGAACCTGATCCCGCAGTACACCCTGCCACGATGGATGATGCAATGGGCCGCGTCCCGTGCTGCCGCGTCGGTGGGGGTCTGCTCAGCGCTGGTGGATGTTCTGCGCGCCTGGAAAATTCCGCAAGACCGTCTGCATGTCATGCGCAATGGGGTCGATTTGTTGCGCTTTCGACCCCTGCGGCAAGAAGCGGCGCGCAGCGAGCTGGGTTTGACTGGTTCTCCGCTGCTGCTCTCGGTGGGCTACCTGATCCAGCGCAAAGGGCACCACGTAGCGATTGACGCCCTGTCCCAACTGCTGCCGTCTCACCCACAAGCGCGCTTGATCATCGTGGGCGACGGCGAAGAACGCGACTCACTGCTGCAGTTGTGCAAGCGGTTGGGGGTAGAAAATCGTGTCACTTTCACCGGTGCTTTGCCCAATGTGGAGCTGTTTCGCTGGTACAGCGCGGCCGACGTGCTGATTCTGGCGTCAAGCCGTGAGGGCTGGGCCAATGTGCTGCTTGAATCCATGGCGTGTGGCACGCCGGTGGTGGCCGCCCGCATCTGGGGCACGCCAGAAGTGGTAGCGCAGGCTGTGGCCGGGCGGCTGGTCGATCAGCGTGAAGGCGGCGCCTTCGCGCAGGCCATCAGTGCCTTGCTGGCGTCTTACCCGGACCGCGCGCAGGTTCGCTCTTATGCTGAAAACTTCAGCTGGCAGAGCACCACGGATGCCCAGCTGGCCATGTTTCAAAAAATTGCAGTGCAAAGCAAGGAGGTCCTGCATGCGTGACTATCTCCTGGGTTCGATTATTCTTGTTTTTTCAGCCTATGGCATGCTGCATCCCTGGGTTGGCATCTTGGGCTGGACCTGGATCAGCATCATGAATCCGCACGCCTACAGCTGGCAATTGAGCAGCATGCCGGTGGCGGCGGCGATTGCTGGCACCACCTTGCTGGGCGTGCTGCTCACGCGTGACCGGCGTCAATTTTTTGTAACGCGCGAAACCGCCGTGTTGATGCTGTTCATGCTGTGGATGTGCGTCACCTTGCCGTTTTCGTTTTACTTTGATGAAAGCTTTGACTTATGGAAAAGGGTCATGAAAATTGACCTGATGGTGCTGGTTGCGATGGTCGTGCTCTGCTCAAAGAAACACATCACGTTGCTGGCCTGGATATTGGCGGCATCGATCGGATTTTTTGGTGTCAAGGGCGGCTTGTTTACGCTGGCAACGGGCGGTACTTATCGGGTTTGGGGGCCGACCGGAACCTACATTGGAGGCAACAACGAGGTGGCCCTGGCCTTGGTGATGATCATTCCTTTGATGCGCTTCTTGCAGCTCACCACGGAGTCGGTCTGGATCAAGCGTGGGCTCATGTTGTCGATGTTCTTGTGTGCTGCGGCAGCGCTGGGAAGCCAGTCGCGTGGTGCGCTGCTCGCCATTGTGGCCATGGCTTGTGTGCTGTGGTGGCGCAGTGACAAAAAAGTGCTTGGACTGCTTTCTCTCCTGGCCGTGGGCTTGGCCTTGCTGTCATTCATGCCGGACAGCTGGTGGGATCGAATGGGGACGATCAGCGAGTATGAAGACGACGCCTCCGCGACTGGGCGCATCAATGCCTGGTGGATGGCTTGGAACCTGGCCAAAGCCAATATTTTTGGTGGTGGATTCATGGTCTACATGCCCGACCTGTTCGCGCTCTACGCGCCCAATCCGCTCGATCTGCACGCCGCCCACAGCATCTACTTTATGGTGCTGGGCGAACACGGCTTTATTGGTCTTTTTCTGTTTTTGCTTTTGTGGTTTTTTGTCTGGCGTTCAGCCGGGCGCTTGCGGATTCAGGGGAAAGAATTGCCTCAAACCCAATGGCTGTCGCATTTGGGGGCGATGTGCCAAGTCAGCCTGGCAGGGTACGCGGTGGGCGGCGCCTTTCTGAGCTTGTCGTACTACGACTTGCCCTACAACCTGTTGGTGCTGGTGGTGCTGGGTTGCCGCTGGATGGACAGCAAGGAGTGGGTCCGGGAGGAGCAAGAGTTGCAGGTGCAGCAAGCGAACCAGGCGCTCAAGAGCGCCAAGCCGAGCATGGTCTGATGGTCCTCAAACCCATGCTTGAGTACCTGTCGCCGGGCGGTGCCCGAAGCCGCTTGTCGGTGTTGATCTTTCACCGGGTATTGCCGGTATCCGACCCGCTTTTTCCGGATGAAATGCACGCCCGGCGTTTTGATGGGCTGTGTGGCTGGTTGGCCGCGTGGTTTAACGTGCTGCCTCTGGACGCGGCAGTGGCCGGGCTCAAAGCCGGTACCCTGCCCGCGCGCGCCGCTTGCATTACCTTTGATGATGGCTACGCGGACAACTACCACGTGGCGTTGCCGATCTTGCAGCGCCATGGCCTGAACGCCACTTTCTTTATCGCCACCGGTTTTCTGGATGGTGGCTGTATGTGGAATGACCGCATCATCGAGTCCCTGCGCGCTTGCCAACTGCCGGTTCTTGACCTGTCTTGCCTGGGCCTGGGTCGTCATGCCCTGGACGGCGTCGAGGACAGGAGGACAGCGATTGCAGCCCTCATCGATCAGATCAAGTACCGACCCGGTGAGCAGCGTTTCGTTGTGACTGAGCAAATTGCCCAGCTGGCGCAGGTAGCGCCGCCCCGTGACCTGATGATGGCTTCGCACCAGGTCAAGGCCCTGCATCAGGCGGGCATGCAAATTGGCGCACACACTGTCTCCCACCCCATTCTGGCGCGGCTCCCCGACGAGCAGGTGCGCCACGAAATCCAGGCCAGCAAGGACTTTCTGGAGCAATTGCTGGCTGAACGCGTCAGCCTGTTTGCCTACCCAAATGGCAAGCCGGGTGATGACTACACGCCGCACAGTGTGGAGCTGGTGCGTCGGCTGGATTTTGATGCTGCCGTCAGCACCCGCTGGGGGGCATCCGGCGTGGGCGATGACCTGTTCCAGATTCGGCGCTTTACGCCTTGGGACGCGACCCGGCTGCGCTTTGGCGCGCGCATGTTGGCCAATCTGCGCAGCGCTCGATAGACGAAACCTTAATTGCAGGGAGAAAAAATGAAAGTCACCGTGGTTGGTACCGGGTATGTGGGCTTGGTCAGTGGCGCTTGCCTGGCCGAAGTCGGCAATGATGTGATGTGTCTGGATCTGGATGGCGAGAAGATACGCCTGCTTGAAGAGGGATTGATCCCGATCTATGAGCCGGCCCTGCAAGATCTGGTGCAGCGCAATGTTGCAGCCGGGCGGATGCACTTCACGACCGATGTTGAGCGCACCGTGCAGCACGGAACCATCCAGTTTATTGCCGTCGGTACGCCGCCTGATGAGGATGGCGCGGCTGACCTGCAGCAGGTGTTGGTGGCAGCGCGCAACATCGGGCGCCTAATGACCGATTACAAGCTGGTGGTCAACAAAAGCACAGTGCCGGTGGGCACGGCCGACAAGGTGCGGGAAGCCATTGCCCATGAGTTGCGCCAGCGCGGCGTTGAAACGCCTTACGCCGTGGTGTCCAACCCGGAGTTTCTCAAGGAAGGTGCGGCGGTTGAAGACTTCATGCGGCCCGACCGGATCGTGGTCGGGGCTGACAATGAGCAGGCGGTGTACCTGATGCGTGCTTTGTACGCCCCCTTTCAGCGCAACCGCGACCGCCTGATCGTCACCGATGTGCGCAGCGCGGAGCTGACCAAATATGCTGCAAACGCCATGCTAGCCACCCGCATCAGTTTTATGAACGAGCTGGCCAACCTGGCTGAAAAGCTGGGGGCCGACATCGAGATGGTGCGCCAAGGCATTGGCTCGGACCCGCGCATTGGCTACGATTTTTTATACCCCGGCTGCGGCTATGGGGGTTCGTGCTTTCCAAAGGATGTCAAGGCCTTGATCAGGACTGCGGCCGACCAGGCTGGCATGGAGCTGAAGGTGTTGGGCGCGGTCGAGGCTGCCAACGATGCCCAAAAGCACGTGCTGAGCCACAAGATCAAAGCCCGCCTGGGCGATGACCTGACCGGCAAACACTTTGCCGTGTGGGGCCTGGCTTTCAAGCCGCAGACCGATGACATGCGCGAGGCACCCAGCCGGGCCTTGGTCGCCGACTTGCTGGCAGCAGGCGCCACCCTCACGGCCTATGACCCCGCCGCCATGCCCGAAGCCCGGCGAATTTTTGCCACCGAGTCGCGCCTGAGCTACGCGCAAACCCCGATGCACACGTTGGAGGGTGCCGATGCGCTGGTCATCGTGACCGAGTGGAAGGAGTTTCGCAGTCCGGACTTCGACGCCGTCAAAGCCCATCTCAAAGCGCCCCTGATTTTTGACGGTCGCAACCTGTATGACCCAAAATGGGTGCGCGCAAAGGGCATCGAGTATTTCCCGATTGGCCGATAATTTTAGTTAAATGAGCCTCTAGCCAGCGTGCAGCAATGGTTTGTTGCTATATAAAAAATAGCTAATTCAATTTGCCAGGCTGAATCGGGGTGCCTTCGCCGCCAACCACTGTTCCAGCATGGTCAGAATCCACACCATTTCGCCGTAATAACCCGGGTGCTCGGGCAGGCGCTGGTCGAGCAGATTTTGAACAAAATCCGTTCGCACCACGCCACGCCTGGCCAAGCTGTAGAGCGAGTCGGCCGCCAGGGTCTTGAGGGCGGGGTGAGCGTTGGCCCACACGCCAAACGGCAGGCCGAAACCTTGCTTTTTTTTGGCAATGATCTCGGCGGGCAGAAAGTCGCGTAACGCCTCTTTAAAGAACCAGCGCAGCTTGAGTCCCTGGAGCTTGTAGCTGGGGGGCAGTCTTTGCGAGAAGGCCAGGAGCCGGTCGTCCAGCAGCGGAAAGCCGACCCCGACGCCCGCCAGGTCGGTCGTGCCCACGACCTTGGGCAGGTCACAGTCGGCCAGCGTGTAGCGCCAGTCAAAGGCCAGCATGCGGTTGAGCAGGTTGTCGGTACGGGCCTGGCCCCAGACGCGGCCTTGTTGACGGGCGGGGTCATGTTGATCCACCTGCGCCAGCAGCTCCGGGCTCAACATGGCTTGAATGCCCAAGCGAAACAGCAGGTTGTAGGTCATCATGCGGTCGGGCATCGAAACCTGGGCCTGGTTCACATAGCTGGCGCCCTTGCGCAACAGCGGAATCTGGTTCATGACCGAAGACCTGGACAGGGGTTCCAGCAGCCCCGTTCGCAGCCCAGCCGGAAGATGGTCATACCAGCCAAAGACCTTCTGTTTGGCATAGCGGGTGTTGCCGCCAAAGAGTTCGTCGCCGCCGTCCCCCGCCAGCAGTTTGCTCACGCCGTCTGCCCGTGCCATCTTGGCGCAGTAGTAGGCGGGCAGGGCAGACGAGTTGCCAAAGGGCTGGTCGTAATGGGCCGCCACCGCCGGGATGCTGCGCACCACGTCATCGGGTGTTACGTAGTACTCGTGGTGCTCGGTCTGAAAGTGTTTGGCGGCGAGGCGGGCAAACTCCATTTCATCGTAGCCCTGTTCGTCAAAGCCGATGGAATAAGTGGCGCCAGGCTTGCCACAGGCCCGGGCCACCATGCCGGCCACAGTGGAGCTGTCGGTGCCGCCACTGAGGAAACAGGCCGCTTTGCTGCCGTCGAGCTGCCGGGTCACGGCGTCGTGCAACAGTTGTCTGAACTCATCTTTCAAATCACCAAAAGAGGCACCTCGCTGCTCCTCGAAGGTCGGTGTCCAGTACGGCGTTACCGTGAGTTGGCCCTTCTCGAACACCGCACAATGACCCGGCGGCAGCCGAAAAATGCCTTTGTAAATGGTGCGCGGCGACGGGATGACGTGAAAGTAGAGGTAGTCAAATATTGCTTGCGGGTCAATTTCAGTTGACGCATCGGCGAGTTCATCGACCCGTGCGGCAAACCGCAACGTTCCCTCGTCCAAGCGGTAACACAACGAACGGATTGCAAAGCGGTCCACCGCCATCAATGTGCGGCCACCCGGTTCAATAAAGGCCACCGCAAAGTCGCCCGTCACGCCCGCAAGCGCCCTGACTGCATCGTTGGCCAGCGCTTGTCGCCAGGCCGCCAAGGAACCCTGACTTCGGGCGAGCTTGTCCAGGTCTGCGTTGGAAAACCGGGGAGAACCAAGGTTCAAGGGGAAACTGCTGGCAGACAGCGGGTCGCACTGGATTGAACGAGGAGATAACGCTGCCATTGGTCCCATTTTCCAGAACCAGGCTTGCTGTCATTTGCGAAAAATCATGCCCAGTGTCTTTGGCATGCGGGCACAAGGCGTTCTCTGGTTAGCATGGACCGCCTCAGAACCAAAGCCTCTCCATGACGAATACGGATGACCACGAGCAGGAATCAAGAGCCCTTCAGAACTGGCTCCTGCTGCTCTATTTGTTGTTTGTTGTCTATGGCAGCCTGGTTCCCTTGCAGTACGTGGATCGCCCCTGGGATGATGCTGTGCAGGCGTTCAGGAACATCCCCTTTCTAACCCTTGGCATTGATTCACGGGCCGACTGGGTCGCCAACGGTGTGCTCTACGTCCCGGTCGGATTTCTGACGGCGCAGATGCTGATAAAAAAATTCAAAGACCTGCCCCTCGCATTGTTGCTTGTCATCGCCGGGGGGGGGTCAATGGCGCTGGCGGTGACGGTCGAGTTTGTCCAACTGTTCTTCCCGCAAAGAACGGTTTCTCTCAATGACATCCTGGCCGAGTGTCTGGGTAGCCTGATCGGCCTGGCGTTGTCGGCCCGGTATGCCCATTGGTTCGGGACATTGATCGCTTCATTGGTTGGCAAGCCGCAGCGGCTGACGGCGCTCGCGCTTGACGGCTATGTCTTTGCCTACCTGGCCTTTGCCTTGTTCCCTTACGACTTTGTTGTGTCGTGGTCGGAGCTGGCGGCCCGGCTTGATTCGGACAGCTGGGGTTGGCTGATTGCAGGCAGTTCGCCCAGGCCTGTGCTCCTGATCCTTCACCTGGTGGCTGAAGTGGGGTTGACCTTGCCGTTTGGCTTCTTGTTGGCACGGCGCGCGGGTTTGCGCTTTGCCCATTACAGGCAGGCGGCGCTGATCGGACTGTTGTTGGGCAGCTTGATTGAAGTCTTGCAGTTCCTGATGGCTTCGGGCGTCGCGCAAGGACTGTCCGTTCTGACCCGCGTGGCTGGCGTCTGTGGCGGCCTGGCGCTGAGCCGGTACGGCCATCGTTGGACCCCGGAACAGATCGCCCTGGTGCTGCGGCGCTACACCCCCGCCCTGGCGGCGGCGTATCTGACACTGTTACTTGAGCTTAATGGCTGGCTCGCCTCCGATTGGCATGGGCTGAACGGCGCCGTTGCACAGCTGGCGCAAGTCAAATTCATGCCGTTCTACTACCACTATTTCACGACCGAAGCGTTAGCCCTGTTCAGTCTGGGGGTGGTTTCCATCTCCTACACGCCCGTTGCCCTGCTGGCATGGGCTCATCGGCGTTCAGCGGCCTTTGTCGCAGTCGTGGCGTCGGTGATTGCGATGGGCATCGAAAGTGGCAAGCTCTTTATTCAAGGGCTTCACCCCGACCCGACCAACATCCTTCTGGCCTGCGCGGCAAGCTGGCTCACCGCGCGCTTTTTGCAACTCCTGGGTCCTCATCAATCAATGCCCACCCTGCCCCTCAGGGCACCCCGGCCCTGGCTGCTCCTGTACCTCTTGGCAGCAGGTGTTTGGCTGGCTGCCTTTCCCGTCTTCCCGGTGTTTGTCGGCGTGGTGCTTATAACGGGCGCCGCCCTGGTCTGGCATCGCCCGGTCTGGGTGTTTGCCCTCATTGCGGCGGCCTTGCCTGTGTTTGACCTGGCGCCTTGGAGCGGACGCTTCTTTCTGGATGAATTTGACGCACTCCTGTTGGTTAGCCTGGCGGTTGCCTACAGTCGCGTCCCCGCGCCGCGCCACAGTCGGGCGCCGCCTGATGCCTTTTTGAGGCTGGCAGTTACCTCAGTCGTATTGAGTTTTGCCATCAGCAGCGTGCGTGGGTTGCTTCCACTGCAGTTGCCGGACGCAAACTCCTTCAACAACTACTTCAGCGCTTATAACGCCCTGAGAATCGTGAAGGGGGCCTGTTGGGCAGCAGTGGTTGCTGCTTTGTCCAGAAGGTTTGTGGCGGCTGGCGTTGACGCACGCCGCCCCTTTGGCTGGGGGCTGACGGTCGGACTGGCGCTGACAGTTGCTGTCGTTATCTGGGAGCGAATCGAATTCAGCGAACTCTGGAACTTCTCTGACGGTTACCGCGTGACTGGACCGTTTTCGGCCGGGCACACCGGAGGCGCCTACCTCGATAGTTTTCTTGCGGCGGCCATTCCATCTTTGATTATCCTGACGCTCGAGAAGCGGCATTGGCTGCTCAGACTCGGCGGCGTGTCACTCGTTTTGGCCAGCACCTATGCATTGATGGTTACTTTTTCTCGGGGTGGCTACCTGGCGTTTGCACTTGCGGTCTGTATCGTGTTACTGGCTTGGACAGCCAGTACCAGCCGACTTGCCCGTCGCGGCGTAATTTCCATCGGATTGGCAGGCGTCATGCTGCTGGTGGCCGTGCCAATTTATAAAGGCGAGTTTTTGCAGTCGCGGATGGAGGCCGTGAGTACCGACCTTGCCTTTCGACAGGCGCGCTGGCAGGACGCGCTCGGTATTCGAGACCCCGGTTGGGCTACGTCGCTCTTTGGCATGGGTCTGGGCCGTTTCCCTGAAACCAAATTTTGGCGCAGCACCCTGGACCCGAAAGTGGGCACCTATCAACTCAGGCACGAAGCGGGCAGCAGTTATTTGCGGCTAGACTCAGGGGATGCCATTGGGGTGGAGCAATTTGTGTCTTTGCAGCCGGGGCAGCAGTACGTCCTCAGTCTCGATGTACGTCCCAGCCGCCCAGGCGCCACCCTCACTGTACCGATCTGCGAAAAGTGGTTGCTTACCTCTTTCAACTGCCTGTCCCCGACGTTTGACCTCGGTGCTGAGTTTGGTGCCTGGCGCAGCATCGAAACACGCTTCAGCGTCAACGCCAACGCCGCCAACCCCTGGTTTGGCCAGAGGCCGAGAAAACTGGCACTCACCTACGCTGTTGCGCAGTCAACCATCGATATTGACAACGTGCGCCTGGAGCATGCTCACAACGGCAACCTCTTGCGAAATGGTGACTTTTCACAAGGCTTGGATCAATGGTTTTTTGCCACGGCGGGCAGCTTGCATGCGCACTGGCGCGTGCACAGCTTGTTCTTCGGTGTGCTCTTCGATCAGGGCTGGTTCGGTTTGGTGGCGCTGAACGCTCTTCTTCTTCTGGCCGCGGTCAGGGCAGCGCAGAAAGCCTGGCGCGGCGATGCTCTATCAGGGGCATCGCTGGCCGCACTTGTGGGCTTTTTGGCGGGGGGAGTTTTCGATACCCAAATTGACGCGTCACGCTTCTTGCTGCTGCTGCTGTTGCTGGCGTGGGCCTGTCTCTATCCGGTGGCGCCGTCGAAACGCGGCTTGGTATTCGAGAAAACTATGCAGACTCATTGATATTTCGCATCTTGACCCTATCGTCAGCGGGCATGCTTGGGCTCTCAAACAGATGATCAGCCAACCCGGGTGGGTTTCGGAGATACGACGGAATCAACGGTGCAGGTGAACGGTTGGCGTTCATGCCGCTGGCTGGTTGGTCTGAACCCAGCCCAACCCAAATTTCGGAGATGCATCATGAAGACATTCGCGCTTGCCACCACTCTTGTGTTTGCCCTTGTTTCAGGGCAAGCGATGGCAATTTGTACGGCGACGGGTGGCTGGAATAAGATGAACGCTGCGGGCTCAGGAGGAAGCTTGGCCCTGAACACGCTGACAGGCAAGACGGTTTGCGTTGGCGCAGCACCCCCCTGGCAAGCCCAGGAATACCACCAAACCGGGGGCGCGCTCATCGACTATAAGCGGGGTCCAGCGACCCCAGGAAACGTCGATCCCACCGAACAAGTGGGGGCGTGGTCCATCGTGGGGGACCAGATTAACTACAGCTACACCAGTGGTGGCAACTACACTTTTGATGTCTACGAAAACAGTGGTGCATACAGTTTTTGCACTGGTGCCGCGTCGGCAGCCGAGGCCGCCCTCAGAACTGGGCAAGTTCCCTGTTGAGGCGAAGCGACTCAACGCCTCCTTTGGCCTGACACCAACGGCTTCGCTGGCTTGGGTAACCGGCTACAGCGTGGCAGTGACATTGCCTTGGCGCACGGAGACCGCGTGAAAAAAATATTGATGATTGCCTACCACTTCCCGCCTTTGGCGGGGAGCAGCGGCATTCAACGGACGCTGCGTTTCGTACAACATCTGCCGTCCTTTGGGTGGCAGCCGCTGGTGTTGAGCGCCGACCCGCGGGCCTATGAGAAGAGCAGTGATGATCTGTTGGCAGACGTACCAGCGGGCACCGTGGTGCGTCGTCCGTTTGCGCTGGATACAGCACGACACCTCCAGTTTGCCGGGCGTTACTTGGGCTGGATGGCACGACCTGACCGCTGGATCAGTTGGAAGTTCGCCGCCATCCGTGAAGGACTCAGGATGATTGACGATTTCAAACCGGATCTGATCTGGTCCACTTACCCGATCGCAACTGCGCATGTGATTGGCTCGGCACTGCACCGAAAGTCGGGTATCCCGTGGATCGCAGACTTCCGCGACCCCATGGCGCATGCGGGTTATCCCGCCGATCCGCGCACCTGGCGCAGCTACTTGGCCGTCGAGGAAGATGCACTGGCGCGAGCACGCTACAGCGTGTTTACAACGCCCGGTGCGGCACAGATGTACCAGCAACGCTACCCGGCTGCCTCCCGTCGCATTGTGGTTCTTGAAAACGGTTATGACGAAGAAAGTTTTGCTGCTGCGCCGCCACCCACCGAAAGCGCCCAGGTGTTGGATGCGCCCGCGCGCCCGCTGTTGATGCTGCACAGCGGTATTGTTTACCCGTCGGAGCGCGATCCGACACAATTGTTTGTCGCCCTGGGACGGCTGAAGAAAGCGGGAGTCTTGACGGAGGGTGATCTGCGCATCCGATTTCGGGCTTCAGTCCATGATGAACTGCTGCAACACTTGGCGCAAACCCATGATGCGCAAGATTTCATTGAACTGTGCCCCGCCATGTCCTACCGCGAGGCGCTGTCTGAAATGATGGCGGTTGATGCCCTGCTGGTGATGCAGGCCAGCAACTGCAATGCCCAGATACCCGCAAAAATCTACGAATATTTGCGCGCAGACAAGCCCATTCTGGGGTTGACCGATTCTGCCGGGGACACAGCAGAGGTGCTGCGAGGCGCTGGCTTGACTGACACGGCTTCGCTTGACTCCGCTGATGAAATTGCCCGGGCCTTGACGACTTTTGTGCGTGATTGGCGACTCGGGAATTTGCGTCTTCCGCAACGACTGGCTGTCCAAAAAGCATCGCGGCTGGGACGATCAGAGACCTTGGTCACCTTTCTGAACCAAGCTGCTCGTGAAAATTGTGCCCCTTCTTTACCCGTTTGACACCCACTCCAGCAAAGCCGGTGAATGAACAAGGCCCGCCTGAGATGTGTTGGCCCAATTGACATTGATCAACTCAATGTCTGCCTTCCCAGCCAAAAATTCTTCTATCAAGTCCATAGATAGCCATTTCATGCATCGTGTCTCCATCGTCATTCCTGTCTACCAAGGGGCTCGCACATTGCCCACCCTGGTAGAAGAAATCGCGCCTTTGACGCATCAGCAGACCACACCCAACGGCAAGGGTTTTGTGGTCTGCGAGGTCTTGTTTGTTCACGATTGCGGACCGGATCGGTCTGATACGACCATTGAAGATATCTGCGCCAAGTATCTCTGTGCAAAGTCGGTGTGGCTTTCCAGAAATTACGGTCAGCACGCGGCCACCTTGGCGGGCATGGCCAGTGCTACCGGGGATTGGGTGGTGACCATGGACGAGGATGGACAGCAAAACCCGGCAGATATTGGCTCCATGCTGGACTACGCCCTGGATTCGTCACTCCAGTTGGTGTATGCGCAGCCTACAAATCCGCCGCCTCATGGGTGGCTTCGAAATGGTTTGAGTCGGGCTGCCAAAACAATCAGCACAAAAATGTTGGGCAATAGCGCAATTGGCAGGTTCAACAGCTTTCGTCTGGTGGACGGTGAGATTGCCAGGACGCTTGCTGCGTACTGTGGCAATGGTGTCTATCTTGATGTGGGACTTTTCTGGGTGACAGGTCGCATAGGACATTGTCCGGTCCGACTTCGAGACGAGTTGACCCGCCCTTCTGGTTATTCATATTTCAGGCTGTTTGGGCATTTCTGGAACTTGATACTGACCACCGGCACACGTCCGCTGAGATTGATCACCATCATGGGTTTCTTTTCCATGATCCTGGCCATCGTCATCTCGGCCTATGCCCTGTACGGCAAGGTATTCGGACAGGTCCCGGTGCAGGGCTGGGCGTCGATGCTGATTGTTGTTTCTTTTTTCTCTGGCAGCATTCTGACGGCGCTTGGCGTGATCGCTGAGTATCTGGCGGTGACGATGGGCATTGTCATGGGCAAGCCCCTGTATGTGGTCAGCACCAAGCCAACGCGTCCGGCTGTTCTGCCATGATGATTTCTTGGGTTATTGGGAGTGGCGGTCTCTTGGGGGCGGCACTTTGCCGTGCCTTGCGCCGCAATGGCGAGGAGCTATTCCTTCCTGATGAACGCTTTTGTTGGGGGGACGAGGAAGCACTGGCGGCTCAAGTGTCAGCGACAGTTGGCAAGTTTGCATTAAGGGTTCAGGCCGCTGACCAGTGGCAAATCTATTGGGCTGCGGGTGTTGGAACGATGAGCAGTTCCGCCGAGGCGCTTGGGCCGGAAGCCCGCGCCTTGACTCACGTCTTGCAGACGCTTGAGTCGCATCCCCGTCTCATGTCAAGGCCTGGTGCCATTGCCTTTGCCAGCTCGGCAGGCGCCATCTACGCCGAGTCATCCGATGAACTCATTACCGAACATTCAAAGCCCACACCGACCACCGCCTATGCCCGCGCGAAACTGCTGCAAGAGGACTTGTTGTCTTCCTTCGTAAAAAGAAATCGTTCTACAACGGCGCTCATTGCCCGAATCTCCACTCTTTATGGTTCCGGGCAGGCGACCGAGAAGAAGCAAGGTCTGCTGACTCATATGGCACGCTGCATCCTGCGCAACCAGCCCATACAAATATATGTTCCATTTGACACAATCCGTGACTACATTGCCTCTGACGATGCCGCTGCCGCGATGCTCAGTGCGCTAGCCGGAATTGCTGAGTCACAACAGGCTGTCATCAGAATCGTGGCCTCGGAGCGTCCAACCACAATCGCTGAGATTGTCTCGATTTTCAAGCGAATTGCACGGCGTGGGCCGCGCATCGTGACCAGCGCTAATCGCCTCTCTGGTCTGTACACGCGGCGCGTGCAATTCCGTTCCATGGCGGTACAGCCAAACGCTAATCTGCCTGCGGTGAGCCTCGCCGTTGGCATTGCACAACTGATGCTTCAAGAGCGTGTCAATCTGGCCCGGGGCGGCTCGCACTAGTGACCCCAGACTGTGAGTCAACAAAAATGAATGCCAAAGTGTCTGTCTGCATACCAACTTACCGCGGGGCCGCATTTTTGGGTAAGACGATCGAGTCGGTTTTGAATCAAACCTACCCCTATTTCGAGTTGTGCATACTCGATGACCACTCGCCTGACGACACGCCGAAGCTGCTCGCGCGCTATGGCGATCCACGCATCAAATACATCAGAAACACCCACAATCTAGGCCCTGAAGGCAATTGGAATCGTTGCCTCGAAGTGGCTCACGGCAAGTACTTCAAACTACTACCCCATGACGATTTACTCGCGCCTGATTGTCTTGAAAAACAGGTTGCGGTGCTGGAAAACGACCCTGCCGGCCAGATTGCGCTGGTGTTCGGCTCGCGAAACATCATCGACACCGAGGGTCGGGTGTTAATGAGGCGTGGCCTCGCTCGGCAGGCGACCGGTCGAATTGAAAGTGGCGCGTTAGTCAAGCGCTGTATCCGTGCAGGAAGCAACCTGATTGGTGAGCCCGGCAATGGTTTGGTTCGGCATGAAATCATCAAAAAAGTGGGCACTTATGATGCCAGTCACCCCTATCTTGTCGATCTGGACTATTGGTTCAGAGTTCTTGCGCATGGCGACGCCTATTACACTGCAACGCAGACCTCCGCGTTTCGGGTCAGTCCGGGCTCCTGGAGTGTGGCCATTGGTGGGAAACAGCATCGGGACTTCAAGGGTTTTGTCGATAAATTCAAGGCGGACACCAGATTTTGCATTTCGGGGGCAGACCGCACCATTGGTCTGGCGAAGGCTCATTTGAATACCATCGTTAGGGCGGCTGTGTATCACGCTATTTTTGCAAAAAACCAATAAAAAAATATCTCTTGCTATGCAGATGACCTCCGATTTTTCTTGTATCCAATGCACCAGCTCTGCTGCTGTTACCGTGTGGTCTGACTGCAAGGACTACTACCTGCAGAAGTCCTGTCGAGTTAGCTACGCCCGCTGTGTTGGCTGTGGCCTCATCCAACAAGCGCCCATTCCAAAAGATTTGGCCATTTTTTATGACGCGTACCCGATTCATAAAAAAAAATCGTGGCCGTATCGTCTTATGCGCTCATGGGTCATGGGCTCCTGTTACTTTAATACTCGACGGCATATTACGAGCATCAAAGAGTCGGCACTGTTGCTTGACTTCGGGTGTGGCGATGGCTGGTTCCTAGACGAAAATCAGGCGAAAAACCTAAATCTCATTGGTTTTGAAGCCAATCCGGGTCATGCGACGCAACTTTCAAACGTGCTAAAAATCCCGGTTTACGCTGATGAGCGGGCACTACTGCGCGACCACGAGGGGCGGGTAGACGTCGTCACCATGCACTTCGTGCTTGAGCATCTCACGGATATCAATCACGCTTTTGAAATAGTCCATAGGCTACTGAAACCGGATGGGATATTCTATTTTGTCATTCCCAATATCGGATCATGGGAGGCGCGGGTTTTTGGCAAGAAGTGGCACAACCTTGACGCACCGAGGCACATCAGCTTTCCGGAGGCACCGTCTATTAAGCAACTTTCTGAGCGATGGGGATTCGATGTTGTCAATAGTAAGTCGGCGTCCTTTCCGAATGGTGTCGCTGCCAGCCTTTCGGTCGTATTGACGGGGCGGTTCAGGTTCTTGATCTATTTGTTGTTCCTGCCTGTTGGAATATTGCTCTCGCGTCTCTTTCCAAGTGGAAACGCAGCGTATTGGCTTCGCAAAACTGCACCGTTGAAGGCCGTAGATCAAAAGAGCCAGTTCGGTTACTTTCAATGAACATTCTGAACGCAATTCCGACACAAATCAGGAAAGCCGTGGTCGTCAGATTTGTTTTGGTCGGCATTCTCAACACCAGCGTTAGTTATCTCATTTATGCATTGCTGTTGTCTGTCGGCGTGAGCTACCAAATGGCCAACCTCATTGCCTTGGTCATCGGCATCTTGTTCAGTTTCAAGACACAAGGCCATCTGGTATTCAACAACCGAAACAATCGCTTGCTGGGGCGTTTTATATTGAGCTGGATATTTATCTACTTATGCGTCATTTTTTTGATAGGTCGAATCATCGACTTTGGGCTTGACGCCTATACAGCCGGTGCCCTTGCCTTGCCGTTTAGCGCTGTGTTGTCGTATGTGATTCAGAAGTACTTTGTCTTTAAGGGGCCCGCCCAGCCAACTCAGAGATAGCAGGTGGCACACAACGAGAGCCTGGCCCATACGCTTGGCGCGGGCAGGGAAGGCATCGCCATTCGGTTTTATTGGGTGAACTATTGCAATGAATACTAATTATCAAAAAGTGATTGGTTTGTTCCTTTTGTCGTGGCTGTTGGCCACGATCACGATCGGCATGCAAACCTGGATCGGTGATCAAACCATCTACTCAAAGCAACTTGAAAAGCAGCGTGAAGAGCTTCACTTTGGTATCCTGGAAAACAAGGCGCCGGGCGGCAAGGGTTGGACAGCCCTTGGCGCGACCTCGATTCAAAAACGAATCGGAATCGTCTATCTGGCAGAGGCCATCAGGATTAATACCGGCTTAACGGTTGCCAAAATTTACAAACTGCTGGATACCGCATTTTTGTTTGTCGGTTTGTTGGCATTGTATTTTTATCTCAAAAAATGGTTGCCAGATCCTTATAGTTTGCTGGGCGTTTTATATTTTTGTGCCATGCTTCCGTTGACTTATCTGTTTCAGCTTTTTCATCCTTGGGACCGGCTGCAGATGGTGTTCTGGATCGGACTTCTCTATCTGGTTGCAGAAGGAAATTTCGTTGTTTTGGTCTTCTGCCTATTCCTTAGCGTTCTTGTCAAATTCGACACGATCTTGCTGCCGTTTCTTTACTTCCTGGTTCACGTTAACAGGAGCGGTTGGCTAAAGACGAGCATGGAGACGTTATTCTTGTTGCTGATCACGTTTGGCACCTATATGGCGTTGGGTCAGCTATTTCCATCCCCAGTGGATGGCTCCTATTACAACTTGCAGGGAGCCTTCAATACCCTGTGGAGCAACGCCCAAAAGCTGGTGGAAATGAATGTTCGCTATCCGCCCCTGCTGGTTCACGCTTTGCCTGTTTTTCTTGCCCTGTTCTTTCTGCCATCCAAGCATAGGTTTGTGGTGGCCTCTGTCGCATTTGCGCTGGGCTTGAGTGCGGTTTACATGGTGTTTTCAAACTACGAAGAGGTGCGGGCCCACATGGTGGTTCTGGTGCTGGTGTTGCCCTCCGCCTTGTTAACGTTGAAAAAACTTGTGGACGGCGCTCCGAGCAATGGCTCGGTCGCCGCCGACTAAGTGAAACTGATCGGGCATCGAGTCTAAAAATGAATGCTTTGAAGAGTGTGAAAACGCGGGCCAAGCGGCACCTTAGGGTGTTCAGGAGATTCGTTGTCAACACCTTGCGTCCATTTGCCGCAGATGAGTTGCAACGCCTGCTGGTTGAGCTTGGCGTCGGGCGCGGTGAGACCGTGCTGGTCCACAGTTCTTTCGATGCCTTTGAAGGATTTCAGGGCAAGCCGAGTGACGTCATCTCCGTGTTGCAGGCTGCGGTCGGCACCGAGGGCATGGTCATGATGCCGACCATGACCTTCTCGGGCACCGCTGTCGCCTACGCCCGAACCAATCCTCTGTTCGATGAGTCTCGTACGCCATCGAAGATGGGCTTGCTGACCGAACTGTTCAGACGCACGCCGCAAGTTGTGCGCAGTGTTCATCCAACCCACTCGGTGGCTGTGTGGGGGCATGACGCCTGCGCCATCGTGGCCGGGCACCATCTGGCACACACACCTTGCGGTGTGGGCACCCCCTTTGAGGCCTTGCTCCAACGCGATGGCAAGATTGTCTTGCTGGGTACAGATATCGGCGTATTAACCTTCTTTCATCTGTTGGAAGAAAAGCTTGAAACTGAGTTTCCTGTCGCTCCATTCACACAAGAAGTGTTTCACCTGTGTTCGAAAACCCGGGACGGCGTCATGTTGGAAACAAGTTGCCGCTTGTTTGAGCCAGCGGTGTCGCAGCGTCGCAATCTGCACAAGATGGTTCCCTACTTGAAGAAGGCGGGCGCCTGGCGAGAGGCGAAGGTCGGGGGGCTCAAAGTCACCGTGCTGGCTGCTGCCGCAGTGGCTCAGACAGTGTGTCAAATGCATCAGCAAGGAGTCTATTGTTATGACTGAGAGTTGCAAGGCAATTGTGCCCAAACGCACTGCTGATGCTGACGGCGAGTTACGCAACTCGATTGCGCAAAGTGTCAAGGCTGGCGCGATATCGTCGGCGCTTCAGGGCGCGCATGCGCTGCTGCAAAATAATCCAAGTCTGGTGAATTTCAGATTCTTGCGCCAACTGGTAAAGGAACTGCCGCCAGAGCTAAACACCTGCAGGCCCTACCGGGTGGCATTGCTTTCGTCATTTTCGATCGACTTTATTCAGGACTCCCTGGTCGCCTATGGATTTTCCAATGGCCTGCGTATTGAAGTCTATCAGTCCGGTTTTAGCCTGATTAACCAGGAGATTCTGGACCCAACCAGTGGTCTCTATGCGTTCGCACCTGACGTGACTATCCTGGCCATAGAAGGGGAGGACTGGTTGCCTGAGGTTTATACCGATTTCATGGATGCGGATCAGGCCAGCGCAAGCCTTGACCTGGTTGTCGATAATTTCAAGCAAAAAATTGGCACCTTGTTGCGCACATTACGCGACGCAAGCACCATGCCCTTGTTGGTGCACAACCTGGCGCAACCGCGACTTAGAAGGGCTGGCATTGCCGATGTTGGCTTGACGCGTGGCCAGGCAAAACTGGTCATTGACCTGAACCGCGCCCTGGTCGAGACAACAGCCGACATCGTCGATGTCCATATCGTGGACTACGCCGGGCTGGTTAACCAGTTTGGTGCGCAGCATTGGTATGACGCCAGGATGCGCTTGTACGCCAGGGCGCCCATCGCTATGGGTATGTTGGGCAACCTGGCGCAGGAATACATGAAGTTTTTCCGTGCGTTGAAAGGCTTGAGCAAGAAGTGTTTGGTGGTCGACCTAGACAACACGCTTTGGGGTGGCGTCATCGGCGAGGACGGCATTGACGGAATTCAACTGGGGCCGACTTACCCGGGCAGCGCTTTTGTCGAATTTCAACGAGCGATTCTTGACCTCTACCGCCGGGGTGTCCTGTTGGCTGTTGCTAGCAAGAACAATCCTGCGGATGTGGATGCCGTGTTTGCGAATCACCGCTTCATGACGATTCGCAAAGAACATTTTGCTGAGCTGCAAATACACTGGAATCCCAAGAGCGATTCACTCAAAATAATTGCCACACGACTTAATATTGGTCTGGATCACATGGTTTTCGTTGATGACAATCCGGCTGAATGTGAACAGGTTCGGCGCGAATTGCCCATGGTCACTGTCATTGAACTACCGTGCCGCCCCGAGTTGTATGTTGAAGCCTTATGCGCGCAGGGGCTTTTCGACACCCTTGGCCTGTCGGATGAAGATCGGCGCCGGGGTCAGTTGTACCAGCAGCGCGCCATGGCAGAAACCGCGCGCTCTTCCAGCAGCAATCTGGAAGACTATTACCGGGACCTGGACATGACGCTAAGTGTGGCCCCGGTCGATTCAACGTCGCGTGCGCGCGCAGCCCAATTAACCCAAAAGACCAATCAGTTCAACGCCACCACCGTTCGCTTGTGTGAGGCTGAGCTTGATGATCGTGTGCACGACCCGAGTAGCTTGGCCGTGACAGTGGGGGTACGAGATCGCTTTGGTGACAACGGCATTGTTGGCCTCATGATGGCGCGCGCGGACGCGAATCGACTCACTATTGATAATTTCTTGCTCAGTTGCCGGGTCATCGGTCGTACGGTGGAGACGGCCATGCTGGCCTACCTCTGCGATGCTGCGCGGCAGCGGGGCCTCAATAAATTATGCGGGCGTGTGGTGCCCACCGACAAGAATGTGCCGGTGCGCGACTTGTTTGAGAAACATGGTTTTTGCAAACTCGGCGAAGATGACTCTGGTAGCACCACCTGGGAGCTGGACCTGGCAAAAGCCATGGTCCGGCGACCCGACTGGTTCCAGATTTCGGTCCCACCCCAGACCAGCAAGCGAGCTGCGCAGGTGCTCAGCTCGGAGCCATTGCATGTCTAAAGATGTTGAGGAAACAATTCGGGCGGTGATGGCGATCATCCTGAATATGGACGCGACCATGATCGATGACAACACCTCGATGGACAACACGCCGGGTTGGGACTCTGCCAACCATATCAATCTCGTTCTGGCCTTGGAGGAGGAGTTCTCGATTTCTTTCGAGGTCTCTGACTTCGAATTGATGGTGTCGTATTTTGATGTCGTCCAGGTCGTGGGCGCCAAGCTGTAGTCAGTCCGCGCCATGCACAAGGGTTCAAATGAAGCATGACTTTGCGCCAGCATCGGAGTTCAGTTTTGACGATATTGCCGTCGGGCAAAGCTTTGAGTTGGTGCGATCATTTTCCGACCAGGATGTGCAAACGTTCGCTGCCCTAAGTGGCGACTACAGCCCCTTGCATGTTGACGCCGGATATGCTGCGGGCACCGAGTTCGGGTCGCAAGTGGTGCATGGAATTTTGCTGGCGTCCTTGTTCTCCCAGTTGGTGGGTATGCGCGTGCCGGGCAAGCATGCCCTGTACCTGGGTCAGGACCTCAGCTTCCGGCGTCCTGTGCGCATTGATGAGCCGGTTCGTGCGGTCGCCAAAGTGGTGGGTAAAAGCGATGCGACCCGGACCCTGGTACTCAATACCGAGATTCGCAGCATGGACGACAAGGTGCTGGTCACGGGCACTGCCAAGGTCAAGGTCAGGGACGATTTACCGCCATCGCCCTTGGTTGTGGATTCGCCGACCCCCTCGCCAATTGATTCGAGCCGACCTGTGGCACTGGTGACAGGGGCCTCCAGAGGCATCGGTGCGCAAATTGCCAGGACGCTGGCCAAAAATGGCTATGCCGTGGCGGTGAACTATTTTCGCAGTGCGGACCGGGCGCTGCAGGTGGTGCGGGAGATTGAGCTCGCTGGTGGCATTGCGTTTGCGGTGAAGGCTGATGTGCGCAATGCTGATTCAGTGTCCGCTTTGATGGTGCAGGTGCAGCAGGTGCTGGGTCCACCACGGGTGCTGGTGAATGCCGCCGTTGGCGATCTCATCAATCGCCCGCTCAGCGAACTGGGCTGGCCCGATTTTGAGGGCCACATGGCGTATCAGGTCAAAGCGGTGTTGCAGTTGTGTCAAGCGGTTTATCCCGCCATGAAAGCGGCCGGCGGCGGCTCTATCGTCAATATTCTTTCGCAAGTGACCATTGGCGTTCCGGCCACCGGCATGGCTGACTATGTGTGCGCAAAATATGCACTGATGGGCTTGTCCAAGGCGATGGCGGCGGAGTGGGCCGAGGCGCAGATTAGGGTCAACATGGTGTCGCCCGGTCTGACGCGTACCGAATTGACTGAGCACTATCAGGAACGCGTCTTCAAGATGGAGGCCGCCCGGACACCCTTGAAGAGAATTGCAACGCCCGCTGATGTGGCCCAGGCGGTGGCCTATCTGGTGGCTGAACAGGCCTCGTTTCTGACTGGCGTCAACTTGTTGGTGGCTGGTGGTCAAGTCATGTTCTAAGGAGTGTCCGTTGAAGCCCACCGCCATAGCCCGCATCCTGCGCCATCAATATTTGCAGGGTGGCCTGCGCAGCACCTATTGGGGTGCGGCTGCGGTGGCACGGGAGCTTCGGGCGCTTTTTCCAACGCATAACCAAGCCTTCCGCGGTGAAGTTATCCGCAGCCACTGGCGCTTTGCCGCCGCAATGCCTCAACCGGTGCGAGGAGAAACCCGAGAACGTGCGCGCGCTGCGGTGCACTGGCTGTTGCAGGCGCAGGCCGCCAGTCCGGATGACGGCGTGTCTCTTGGCTATTTTCCATGCGATATCGACGACGACCAAGACAAGGTAAATGCAGGGTGGCGCGCATCGTATCCCGAGACCACGGGCTACATCATCACCTCGCTGCTGGCCTTTGCGGCGCAGTTTGACGACCCAGTCGCGGCCGCGGCTGCGATGCGCATGGCGATGTGGGAAACGGTGGTGCAAATGCCTTCTGGCGCCGTCCAAGGCGGCCCGGTCTGCCCGCCCGAGCGCCAGACCGCCGCGACATTCAACACCGGCATGGTGCTTGACGGCTGGTGCTCCGCCTACCGCTATTCAGCGGACCCAACGCTGCTGGCCGCCGCGCGACAGGCAGCAGATTTTTTGGTCAATGATCTGGACGAGCAGGGGTATTTCAAAACCAATGGCGCTTTTGTCAGTGTTGGCGAGATCAAGACCTACACCTGTCTGTGCGCCTGGTCAATCTATCGCTTTGGTGAACTGGCTCAGGACGATGCCTACAAACGCATGGCGGTTTGGATCGTGGAAGCCGCGTTGCGTCAGCAGCGGCACAATGGCTGGTTTGCGCACAATTGCCTGACGCATTCCGAGGCGCCGCTCACGCACACGATTGGCTACACCTTGCAGGGCATTCTTGAGGTGGGTGCTCTCGCGGGGCGATCCGACTTTATCGAGGCCGTTCGGCGCAGTCTCGATGCCATCCTGCCGCGCATGGCCAGCAACGGCTACCTGCCGGGTCGTTTTTATGCGGACTGGGAGCCCGCCGGCTTTTCCTCCTGTCTGACCGGTTCGGCGCAGATCGCCATCGTTGCCTATCGCTTGTTCGAGTTGTCCGGGGAGGAAAGTTACCGCATACAGGCGGACAAACTGCTTGATTTTCTGAAAGCGCTCCAATTGCGCCAGTCCGATGATGCTGCGGTGGTGGGCGCGTTGGCCGGATCCTTTCCGCTGTTTGGCTCTTACATGCGGGCAGCTTATCCGAACTGGGCCACCAAATATTTTCTCGACGCCTTGCTGTTGCAGCAGCGGCTTGAGCACGTGGCCCAGTCATGAGCCTGCGGTCACAAGCGCTGTCGGGATTTCGCTGGACTGCCAGCGTCAGGCTGGCGAGCCAGTTGATCACCTGGGGAATCACCCTCGCGGTGATTCGACTTCTAACCCCCGCGGACTATGGTCTGCTCGCCATGGCCACGGTGTTTGTGTCATTTCTCTCCATGTTCTCTGAATTGGGTCTCGGGGCGGCGGTGGTGCAAAAGGCCGACGTCGATGAGCCTCTGCTCAGGCGCGTATTTGGCGTCATCCTGGTGATTCATTTTTCATTGGCTGCCCTGTTGGTGCTTGCGGCGCCGCTGATTGCCGGCTTCTATGACGAGCCGCGCGTGATCCCGGTGATTCGCGCCCTGTCCCTGCAATTTGTGCTGGCGGGATTCGCGGTTATCCCGGATGCCCAGTTGCAGCGCAAGATGGAGTTCCGCAATCGGTCCCTGCTGGATTTGTGCAATGCGGTGCTTGCCAGCCTCACCACACTGACCCTGGCTCTGGCGGGTGCTGGTGTCTGGGCACTGGTCGTCGGCTCCCTGATCAGCCAGCTTGGCAAGACCGTCGGGCTCAACTGGCTTTCCCCTTTTTCCCGCTGGCCGGATTTTTCACTCACAGGTATGCGCTCGTTGTTGCGCTTTGGGGGTAGCTTTACCGCCATTCAGGTGTTCTGGATGTTTTTGTCCCAGATTGACATCCTGATTTGCGCCAAGTGGCTGGGTAATGAAATTCTCGGCATTTATTCGGTTGCCATGCACCTTGCCTCGCTGCCCAGTCAACGCCTTTCTGGCCTTGTCAATCAAGTGGCGTTCCCCACTTTTTCGCGTATGCAGCACGACCTCCATAAGGTCGGTGAAAACGTACTCATGGGCACCCGGGTACTGAGTTTTTTTGCCTTCCCGGTGTTGTGGGGCATGTCCAGCATCGCCCCGGAAATTGTGCAGGTGATCCTTGGTGCCAAGTGGGCGGCCTCCACTGTGCCACTGCAGTTGTTGGCATTGATCATTCCACTGCGAATGGTGGCCAATTTTGTGGCAACCGCCATCCAGGGGGTCGGGCGCTCCGACATTGTGTTGCGCAACGTGATCTGGGCCTCGCTGCTCATGCCGCCGGCTTTCATCATTGGTGTGAATGAGGGCGGGTTGCTGGGCCTTTGTCTCGCCTGGCTGGTCGTCTCGCCGCTGGTCTTTTTGCAGGGCATGATGCGTGGTCTGCCGGTGCTCCAGCTCCGTCTCGTGCAACTCGCCATCGCCATGTTGCCTGCCGCGGTGGCAAGTTTGGGCATGTATGCGGTCGTCACCGCGACGCGCCATTTTTTGCCAGGCAACCAAGAGAGCGTGCTGCACCTGCTGATTCTGCTGGGCATGGGTGGGGTTTCTTACAGCGCGCTGTCGTGGGGGCTCAATCGCCATGGAACGCGCGAAGTACTTGATTTGTTGCGCAGCATCGCAAGCGCCCGGCGACAGTTATTGACTCGGGCCTGACGGATGCAAGCTGCCAGCACCCTCGCCAAAACTGCTCAGAAGATAATTCCGGCACGCTTCACCGCCATGGCGGCTGGGGTGGCGTGGCGCTGGCGCCGTTTTTATGATCAAGCGCTGTATCGGCTGACCATTCTGTATCGTCGTCGCTTGCGCAATACCGTGTTCGTCGGCATCACGGGCAGTTCCGGCAAGACCACCGCCAAAGATTTGATCGCCAGTATTTTGCAGCGCCACCTGGGAAATGGGCGCACCAATCCAGGTTCCTTGAACTGGCCGATGGACATGGTTCGGGTGATTCTTGGTACGCGCCGGTCGCACGCCTATTGCGTGACCGAAATGTCTGCCCACGGACCTGGGGCGATGGACTTGCCCTTGGCGCTGGTGCGCCCCACGGTTGGCGTAGTGACCCATATTGGCGCAGACCATTTCACCGCGTTTAGAAGCCAAGACGCCATCGCCCAGGAGAAAGGCAAGCTGATCAGCGCGTTACCGTCAGACGGCATCGCCGTTCTGAATGTGGATGACCCGCGGGTGCTGGCGATGCGTTCATTGTTCTCGGGCCGCTGCGTGACCTATGGCGTCTCGGGTGACGCCATGCTGCGGGGTGAGGCGATTCAATCGGTCTGGCCGGAGCGTCTTTCCCTCAACGCCACGTGGCAGGGCGACTCGGTCCGTGTGCAAACCCAACTCTGTGGCACGCACTGGGCCTCGGTGGTCCTGGCGGCACTGGCGAGCGGCGTTGCGCTGGGCGCACCGCTTGCAGTAGCGGCGCAGGCGCTGGCCAGTGTGGAGCCCTTTGAAGGACGCATGGCGCCGGTCAGCGTGGATGGCATAACGTTCATTCGTGATGATTGGAAGGCGCCGTTGTCCACCATCGCGCCGGCGTTTGAATTCATGCGCCAGGCCAACGCGCCGCGCAAGGTCATCGTCATCGGAACCATCTCGGACTACCAGGGCGATTCCAGTCGGCGCTATGTTGAAATTGCACAGATGGCGCTGGCCGTGGCCGATTGCGTCGTGTTCGTTGGTCCGCGGGCCTCAGCCGCACTGCGTGCCGAACGAATGGCCCAGCACGACTTGCGGGCCTTTGCATCTTTGCCGGACGCCTTTGCGTTTTTGCGTGCCTACCTGCGCCCGCAGGATCTGGTTTTATTGAAAGGCTCGCACAAAGCCGATCACCTGCAGCGCCTGATCGTCGCCCGGACCGCCGATGTCAAGTGCTGGCGTTCTGACTGTGCACGCTTGCAGTCCTGCGATGTCTGCGAGCTGCTGCACGTGGCCTCTGGTGGGCAAATCCCAACGGCAACACCCGAGGCCTCGTCAGTTGCACCTGAGTTGCCTCCCGTGTTGTCTAAATCGCGTAACGAAGTTCGGCCTCCCGTCATGGTCATCGGGCTCGGCAACCCGGACCCCGGTCTAGCCGATACGCCGCACAACGTGGGCTATCGTGCGGTAGAACTTTTGGCCCAGCGGCTGGCGATTGACTGGGTGTCTGAGGGCGGCCTGGCCCTGGTGGCAAGAGGGGAGTTGCATGGCGCTCCGGTTTGCCTGATTAAATCCATGAGCCCGATGAATGACCTGGGCCCGGCACTCCTTCGGCTCTCCCAGAATTTCTCATTTCATGCCACCCAGTGCATTCTGGTCCACGATGACCTGGACCTGCCGATTGGGACCGTGCGGGCGCGGATGCGCGGGGGTGATGGTGGGCATCGTGGTGTTCGCTCCATTCTGCAGGC
Source organism: Gammaproteobacteria bacterium (assembly GCA_025359085.1). GTDB lineage: Bacteria > Pseudomonadota > Gammaproteobacteria > Burkholderiales > Burkholderiaceae_C > Rhodoferax. The sequence continues at coordinate 15,181 of JANYHL010000125.1, read as the reverse complement.
GTTCCAGGATGATAAATTTCGCCGTGTCAAGATCGGTGTTGGCCAGCCGCAGGAACACCAGTCGGTGATCGACTACGTGTTGGAGCCGTTCTCGCCACAGTTCCGGTCCGCCGTTGACGCCGCCCATCACACCGCAGCAGATCGGATCGTCGAATTGATCAGGCAGTAGACGATGAGACGAGTTGTACCGCTTTGCATGCATCAATATTTTTAAAGGCACTTGGCGTGAAACTTACCTTCCTCCCCAATCAGGCGATGCCCAGACTGGCATGGCTGGCCCGGGTTGACTCGTTGGAACAGAAGGCCACGGTCACCCATGGACCCTGGGTTGAGGTCTTTGAACAGGGTTTCATCGAGGGACTCTGGGACGGCTCCTTCACAGAGGCGGGGTTTGATCAAAGCGCCTGCGTTTTCGGCTCAGGGGCTGTGCTCCGGGGGGAGTCATTGGTGTTCGTCGCCAGCGCCAGCACCACTGACTATCTTTACTGGTGGGCGAGCGGCGACGCAAACCACGTGGTGGTGGCAAACTCGCTGCCCTTGCTGCTTGCCCAGCAGAACGATGAGCTCGCCCCCGTCTTCACAGCGTATGACGCCATCAACAGCTCGCTGATGCAGGGCATCCAACGTTACGTGCGCCAGATTCCGACCAAAAACGGCAAAGTCAACCGTTTGATGCATTGGAACCTTGAGGTCGCACCCGGACGGGTCAGGGAGTTGGACAAGCCGCTGCCGCCTGCCTTTGCCGATTTCACGGCTTACGCGGGTTACCTTGGCGACTGCTACCGGCGACTCGCAGCAAATTCACGCGATGCTTCACGCTCGCGCCAAATGGTGATTTTCTCCACACAGTCCAAGGGCTATGACTCGACGGCGGCCAATGCTATCGCGAAAGAACACGGCGTTGATCTGGTCTTCACCGTGACCAAAAGCAAAAGCAAAGGCTATTTTGCCGATGAGGACAAGCAGCTTGAACTCGACGACGACGGCGGCGCCATCTGCGAGTTCTTCGGGCTCCCGTGTGAGCCAATTGACCGTCGTGCGCTGGAGCATGACGGCGCACAGGAGTATCTGTTTTATGCCTGCATGCATGAAACCGGCGACTTCAACCTGCAGCAGATAAGCGACCATGTGCGCCAACCGGCGGTGTTGCTGACGGGTTGCCTGGGTGAGATGTGGTACCCAGGACACTACTATGCTGATCGTCCCGGTATGCTCAATCCGGATCTGATGCGTGTTGATTTGGGCAACCATGGTCTGACTGAGGTCCGGCTTCAGGCGGGTTATGTTCAACTCGCTTTTCCGTATTTGGGTGCCAGGAGCCGGGCCGATATCTTCAGAATCACTGAGTCCGAGGAAATGGAACCGTGGCGTTTGCACACGGACTACGACCGACCCATCCCGCGCCGACTGGCCGAGCAGGCCGGACTGCCGCGCGCGATGTTCGGGCAAATAAAAATGGCCAGCGTGCTTGAGTATCCAGCGCCGGTGATCCCGGTGGATGCCAAGCTCCGACAGGAGTATCTTGCCTTTCTGGTGGCGCAGGGCGTGCTTTCGCGCGCGCAAGCCCGACTGCTGCCTTGGGTAAGGCGCTGGAATGCACTGCTGTGGACGACATCGCCACGCCGCCACGCCTGGAACTATTATCTTCAGCGCGGCATCTCCAAATTGCTCGGACGCCGCTTTGCTTTCTCCCCGGTGTTCTCGCGCCTCAATGGTTCAATTTTTTGCTTTTGCGTTAACAAGCGCATCAAAGACTATCAACAGGCAATGACCACACCCACCCCGCGTGCGGCGAATGGTCAGTTGCGCACTGCTGAACCCTAGCGTGTTGGCGATAGACCCGTGGTCACGATCGAACCCGCTGCTGGGACCGTGTCTGGGCATCGTGCAAACGGTAGAGCTGCAGCAGTTGCAAGACGTGTCGACAATCGCGCAGACCGGAGGCGTGTAACAGTGCCGCCAACCCGACAAGGGCGGGTGAAAAGACTTGCGGGCGCATGCGCCAGTTGAATGTCTGGAGCAGTTCCAGCGCCAGCTGGCCACGTTCTTTGAGGCCATCGGGGGCAGGCGCCACGTGACGCGCCCACTGGTAACTTGCGAGTGGGTCTCCTGGCAGCGGGCAGGGCTGGTGGCCTGGATAGGTCTGCCACGGGGTCCGGCGTGCAAACGCCGGGAGGTGCTCGAACAACTGCGCATACAGACGATGCAGCACGCCCCAGCGCGCCGGGGTGGCTGCGACCGTCTTGAGTAATTTTGCATCAAAGAAAGGCGTCAATAACTCCAGTCCATGTTGATCAATGGTCTCAAAGTGCTTGAACAAATGGCGGCGCTGGTCGTTGAAGAGCAGGAACAGGTAGAGACGTCGACCCACATCTTCGCGCGGGTAGCGATGGACCTCGCTCAGGACACTGTCAAACATCAAGTGCGCTTGCTGTTCCCGGGCAGACGCCGTGAGTACTCGACTTGAAAGTGCAATCCTGTTGAGCGCAAGAAAATGCGCCACGGCACCTTTAACGTCGCCCTGTGCGCCGAGCTCCAGCATGCGTTCATCCATATAGACATGACCCAAGCCAACACTGCCGCCGTCGCCAGACCAGATGAACTGTGGACGATCCACTGAAGTCGGCTCGTTTTGCTCGAGTGCGGTTTTTGCGGCCAGCGCCAGGAACGAGAAATTGGGAAAGTTGCCACCCGGCAAGCAGTGCAAGTGGCAGCCGCTACCGGCTTGCGTCGCAAACGACAGGGCATAGCGCTGGTCCTGTGACGCGGGCGACGAGAAATTGAGCGCCTCCACCTGCCGTCCCCGATCAATCAAGGTGGAGACGATCGCGCGTGAGTCCATGCCGCCACTTAAAAAGCTGTAAACGCGCTGATCCTGGCTCAAGCGGGCGTCAACCGCTTCGCGGAAAGTGGCATGGAGTTGCGCTGCTGCATCGGTGGCCTGGCTGGGGGCATCTTCCTGCGTGGACCAGTCGTAATAACGGTGCATCTTGACACCCGCCGTGCGTGCTGTGAGGACCTCGCACTCCCGCAGAATTTTCAGCCCTTCATAGGGCGTGCGTTCTGCCAGGGGGAACGAAAAAACGCTGAGCTCCGCCATACCCTGCAGAGACAATTGCTTGCGTACTTCGGGCACGGCTTCGAGCACCCGCAATGCTGTGGCAAAAATCAGGCAGTCATCTTGAATGACATAGTAGATTGAACGTAACCCCAGCGCATCCGTGCTCAGACAGAGCGTTTGGGTCGCGGCTGCGTAGTGGACCAACGCAAATGAGCCACGGCATTGCGCCAGCGCGGTGTCTTGCAGGGTGCTCAGTTCTGGTGCGAGGCGTGCCATCTGTTCCAGACGCTTGAGCCTGCGGCCGTTCTCCAGCAGGATCGGATCGCCAGCGAGCGCACAGACGGATCCGTCAGGAGACGCGCGCCAGGCAGGCTCCGCAAAAGCACCGGAGTCCCACTTGACCAAGAAAAATGACGCCTGTTCGTGGACGCACCAGCTACCCCGCTGGTCGTCGCCGCTGCGCAGGTTAGCGCGCAATGAAAGCTTCAGCGCAGGTGACAGGCGATCGGTATTCAGGCTTAGAGCGCCCGCAAAAAGTGTCATTTGTAACTACCCCTTTGTTGGCTGGTCAGGTCCACCCCATGATCGCGATGCCCACGAGGCAAAGTCTTCAACTTGGCGGCGGAGGGTCACTGTGTATTTTTAACCGGTTCCAGCGCAGCTTCCGACCGGGGTTCTTTCCATTTGCCGACGCTTTCCAATTGTTTTCGCAGGGCGGATATTTCCAGCCCAAGGGCGTAAGCCTTATGCGCATGAAAGAGCGCCTGGCCGTAGTTCTTCATGTCGAAGTAAATCAAACCGAGGTTGTTGTGAGTCAGCGGGTTGTCGTTGGCCTGGCTGGCTGCGATACCGAGCTGTTGCTCGGCTTCAGCGACACGCGATGCTTTGGCAAGATACCTGGCGTAAACCATGTGAACAATATTGTCATCAGGTCGCCAGGCGACGGCGCGCCGGAAAAAGCACTCCACCGAGTAGCGTGCGCCATAGGGTTTGTCCGTCTTCTCCTTGTCACTCAGTGCCGCCATGGCCAGCAGGGCGCGATGGTGGTTGGGGAAAATACCCAGGGTGTAGGAGATGTCGTTGCCGGCTGTTGTGCTGGTTTTACCCCGGGCCAGCATTTCGACCTCCGGTGTGAAATGGGCCTGCTCCACAATTGCGAGTAGCGCTCGGTGTGACCGGTAAGTGTTCTCGGGTATGTAGTGGTCAGGACGGTAGTCAAAGGGACCCCAGGGCTGCGTCAATGATCCGCAGCCCCCTGGGACTTCTTGTGCGTCTGCCGCTGCATGGAAACCCGTCAAAAAAGCAAGAAGCACGGCGCCGCCTGTTCGTATTGCCGCGAGCAGATGATGATGGTTTAACAATGGTCCGAATCTCATATTCAATCCTTCCAAGTGAAGAAAGAGCCTTGGCGAACTTTATTAAGGTCCCCTGCCATGGGCCTTGCTGTTCGGAGTGGCGTTTGCAATCTTGGCCTGTTTCGGCGGGGACACCAGCGCCATGGCACGCGTCACGCCTGCTCTTATCGCTCTGCCCAGCAGTTCCCGGCTGAAGCCGAACAGCCCGCGCAGTGATTTCGGGTTGTAGGCCACGATACCCCAGCGCTCACGGCGATGACTCATCCAGGCTTTCTTGTAGGGGTCATCCCCGACCAGGTAGTCGACCTCCGTGACCTGATCTTGCTCGAACACGTGTTGCAACAGCATCGCTGTCAACAGTGTGCCGGGGGCGTGTTTTTTATGGCTTTCGTCGTAGGCCAATTTGTAAATGCTGGCTTTGCCGTTGGCCACGATCCATGTTTGGGCGGCGATGGCCTCACCATTCAGCCAGGCGATGCCCAGTCGCAACCAGCCGTGTTCGGCACAGACGCGCATCAGGCCCGGCATGAAACCAGGGTAAGGCTCCGCACGCTTCCAACTGGCGGCATAGACCTTCAGGTAGGCATTGATCCCGCGCTCCAGGTTGGCCCCTCCCATGACAAGCTCCAAGCTGCCCCCGGCGGTCACAAAGGCTTTGCTCATGCGTTTAATGGTGCTGCGCAGTTGGCCCTCCCGGTTGCGAAAATAGCGGGGCCAATCGTCCGCCACAGGCAGGTACCAGTTGCCAAAACAGAAAAATTCAAAGGCCGGCAGCCCGGCAAGTTTCAGTGCGCCAAGCAAGAGTTGGTGGCTTCTTGCGTCGGGGTCCATCGGCGAAAACTGCAAGGACGCCAGCGGGGACTGGTCATCGCGCAGGGTCTTCAGCAGCAGCGCCAAATCATGCACCGTCACTTCCGGTGCGATGAACGGCGCGTAGAGCGTGGTGTAGTAGTTGCTGAGCGACTTGATGCAATAGCCCCCCGACTTGCCCTGCCTCAGCACGGGAAGAAGTGCCAGTGCTTGCCCCTGTTTTCTCAGAATGTAGATCAATAGTCCGTCGTGGTCTGGATAAACGGAATTGACCAAATTCTTGTACCAGGCCAGACCTGACTCCACGTTTTGCAGCTCTGCGCAGGCAAAGAGCCGCGCGACGTCCGAAGGAATTTCATCCAGCTGGCGCAGCACATCGACGCTGAGCAGCGGGTTATTGAGCCGACCTTCAGGATGCAGGTTGGCAGTCAGTGCGGGTGATCTCGGTCCATTCCAGGGTATGGCCGGTTTCCGTCCTGTGTCCTGTGCGTGCCTGACGTTGGCCTGCAGCATCATCTACTCCCTGGCGAGAAATAAAGCATGATTTTTTTGACCCTCGTGGTCATCCAGGCCATCTGGCGCGCCGGGATGGGGGAAAGCGCAGTCGCGGGGGCCAAAACGTTGATGGTGCATGTCAGGCTGCCATCCCGTCACGGCTGCGGTGGGTGGACGCACCTTGCTGTAGCAGCCAGTCCAGGGTGAGTTGTTCGACCCGTTGGCGCGACATCGCGCTGGAGCAAGTGTGATCGACTTCGGGCAAGTTGTGGCGTTGCAGATGAGCATGGGCCCATGCGTCCTTCCAGGCGGCATTCGTATTGGCATACTCCAGAAACTCCTTGGCCACGTAATCATCGCCGCTCAAGAGTAACAATATTTGGCCACTGAAGCGCTGCCAGGCCAGCGCCATGCTTTGCTGAAAGCTTTGTTTTTCAGTGCGCAGCCAGCCTGATCCCGAGGTCGATAGCCGGATGTTGTAGGTCAGATCACTGAGGACGCCCAGCGCCATTCTGCCACTCAGTAATTTCTGCCAGAACGTCTTCTGCATCAGACGCTGCGTGTAGTAATGCTTGATCTGGGTTCGCGCCAGACTGGCCTCGGAGCGAACCCAGGGGTTGAGCAGACACAAGCCGACCACGCGAGGATCGTCATGCTCGAAACAATAAAGGAGCGCCGCCGAGGCGCCGTCGCACAAGCCCCATAAGACCACTTGCCGGACCGACGCCACCCGTTGTTGCAGGACGTCAATGGCAGCCGCAATGTCGGCGCTGACGGCCCCAAACGGCCTGGGCTGGCCTTCGCTGTCGCCCATGCCCCGATAGTCAAAACGCAGCACGGCATAACCAGCAGCGGCCAGGGCGCGTGCCAACAGCACGAATTGCCGGTGGCTGCCGACACGGTATTGAGGACCGCCCACAATCACGATGACGCCGGTCTGGGCGGGCGTGTCGGGTTGACAGAGAATCCCCAGCAAATTGTCGTCTGCGCAAGCAAAAGAGGTGGCTTCTTCGGTGTAGCTCATGCGGCGAGTACCTCCGCGGTAGCATCAAGCTGAAACGGCGCGCTGGCGCCCCGCGCGCTGCTGGATGAGACGGCTGTCGTTGTCGCTGCTATCAGGGCCGGCACTTCTTCGATCTCGCTGGTTTGCCAGAAGGCGGGGCCGTCAATGAGGTGGGTGTTTACCTCAAAGCCGCGCTGCTGCAATTGCGCAATGGCTTGGCGGGAGGCTGGGCTGAAAGCGGCATCCGGTCGGGTGGAGAGCTCAAGCCATTCAAGCCGACGTCCGGGCGCCTGGGCTGGCGCGGGCAACAACACCGACTGCTCTAAACCGGTGGCCAGCTCAGGTGCTAATTTGTACCCGGCAATTTCGACCGGCAAGCCGTCGCTCAACTGCTGGCGCAGGCCGGCCATGACGCTCTTGGCCTGGTTATTCTGCAGGTCGGCTGCCGCCTTCAGGCGCAGGAACTGTTGCAGCAGGGCTCGTCCGGTCGCCGGGGGCTGCCAGAACAGAAAGTGGCAGGGTGCGTCGAGCTGGTGGGCCGCCTCGACCGCCAGCAGGCAACCGGCGCGCAAGCCCCACAACCAGAGCGGGGCGCAGCGTCCCTGGGGCCCCGGTCCGTTGTGGCGCGTGCGTAACCATTGACTGCCTAAGACCACGTCGCGGACCCAGTTTTGCCAGGTGGCGTCGCCGAAGTCACCGGAACTGTCGCCGCAGCCCTGCAGGTCGAGCTGGAGCACGGCGTAGCCCGCTTGCGCCAGTGCGCGCGCCTGCAGGGCTGCCATGCGGCGGGCCTTGTTCATCTCTTCAGCGAAGGGGTGGATGTAAAGGACCAAGCCGAGCACGGTCGTTCCCTGAGCTGGATAGAAAATGCAAAACCGCTGGTCAGGCGCGCCGGTTGTAGTCGGCACAGCGGCTAGGAAGAAGGCCTCGGCGGGTACAGGCATGGGGACGGCGGGCTAAAGTGGGGTGAACTGGGGCGAGTGTGAAACGCTGCTCAGGTGACGGCGAGTTTGCGACTGACAAAGTCGGTCAGGGAACCCAGTGTGGCAAACGTCGCGCCGTCGATGTCATCATCGTCCACGACCAAGCCAAACTGCTCTTCCAGCGCCGTAATGAGAGCAACAACCGCCATCGAGTCCAGTTCGGGGATCGCGCCCAGCAGCGGTGTGTTGCGCGTGAAAGTAGCGCTGCGCCCATTCAAACATAGAGATTCGTCAATAACACGACCGACAGCTTGTGTGATATTCAATTCAAACTCCCTAGTATGCGACCTGACTGTTGAAAATAATTTTAGGGGTCAAGTGCCCAAGGGTGCAGCGCCAGAGTGTTCTGTGCTTGCGTTTTCTCAACCGCCACGATTGTTTGTAACCATGATCGAATCGACCCTGCTGCCAGAGCTGATTTTTGTGACTGCCCAGCGCACGCCGCTGGCGATTGCCCTTACCGATGGCGCCGCCAGCCGCAGTTATGCGGATCTGCAAGCGGATGTCAGCCGGTTTGCCGCCGGCCTGATGCGCCTGGGCCTGGGGCGCAGCGAGCGACTCGCCATCTACCTTGAAAAACGCTTCGAGACCGTGATCGCCAGTTTTGGCGCACCTGCGGCGGGTGCCGTGTTTGTGCCGATCAACCCCTTGCTGAAGCCGGAGCAGGTCGCTTTCATCTTGCGTGACTGCAATGTGCGCGTGCTGCTGACCTCGCCCGAACGCCTGGCTTTGCTGCAAGAGGCCTTGTCGGCTTGCCCGGACCTGCAGCATGTGGTGCTCACTGCGATTGAACTCGGCGACGACACCCGGCCCGGCACTGCCGCGTGGAGCTTGACCGCCTGGAATGACTTGCTGGACGGCCCGGCCCGGCCGGGGCATCGGGTCATCGACACCGACATGGCCGCCATTCTTTACACCTCGGGCAGCACCGGCCGCCCCAAAGGTGTGGTGCTGTCGCATCGCAATATGGTGGCCGGGGCCAAGAGCGTGGCGTCCTACCTGGAGAACACGGCGCAGGACACGCTGCTGGCGGCGCTGCCTTTGTCGTTTGACGCGGGCTTCAGCCAGCTCACCACGGCATTTCATGTGGGCGCGCGGGTGGTGTTGCTCAACTACTTGCTGCCGCGCGATGTGCTAAAGACGATGGCGCGCGAAGGGGTAACCGGCCTGACTGCGGTGCCGCCCTTGTACATCCAGTTGGCGCAACTGGACTGGCCAGAATCCATTAACGGGACCCTGCGCTACTTCGCCAACACCGGCGGACGCATGCCGCGTGAAACCCTCAATCTGCTGCGCCAGCGCGTGCCGCAGGCCCAACCTTTTTTGATGTATGGCCTGACCGAAGCGTTTCGTTCCACCTACCTGCCGCCCGAAGAGGTGGAGCGGCGACCCGACTCCATTGGCAAGGCGATTCCGAACGCCGAGATTTTGGTGTTGCGTGAAGATGGCTCGCCCTGCGAGGCGGACGAGCCCGGCGAACTGGTCCACCGCGGAGCCCTGGTCGGCATGGGCTATTGGAACGACATCGAAAAAACCGCTGAGCGTTACAAGCTCCTGGCAGCCGACGCACCGGGACGCCAGCCGGGCCTGCCCTTGCCCGAATACGCGGTTTTTTCCGGGGACACGGTGCGTCGTGATGCAGAAGGCTATCTGTACTTCATCGGTCGGCGCGATGAGATGATGAAGACCTCGGGCTACCGCGTCAGTCCGACCGAAGTGGAAGAGATCTTGTATGCCACGCAACTGGTGGGCGAGTGCGTGGCGTTTGGCGTGGCCCACCCGGTGCTGGGGCATGCTATACAAATAATAGCTACTCCCGCAGTTGCGACGAGGGCTAGAGGCCAGAATGATATAAATTTTTTGTGGACTGAGTGTCGGATGCGAATGCCCGCCTACATGGTGCCAGCGGGCATCGAACTGGTGACCGGGCCGTTGCCGCGCAATCCCAACGGCAAGATCGACCGTAAATTACTGTCGAGCGAGTGGCTGGCACGGCAGGAAAAAGTCTAGGTCCCTTACTGGAGCCCATCATGCTGCTTACTGAATTGGTCACAGAACGGGCGCTGCCCGTGCATGCGCTCATGGACCAGTTTGCGCTGCACGAGGGCGAGCTGCTGGTGGGGGGCGAACGCTTGACACAGCTGGCCGCACGGGTGGGTCAAACCCCGTTTTATGCTTACGACCGCGCGCTGTTGCGTACGCGTGTGCAGCAGCTGCGCCGCGTGCTGCCGGCGGCGGTCAAACTGCACTATGCGATGAAGGCCAACCCGATGCCCGCGCTGGTGGGCTTGATGGCCGGTTTGGTGGATGGCATTGACGTGGCCTCGGCCGGTGAGCTCAAAGTGGCGCTTGACGCGGGTGCCCGCCCGCTGGACATCAGCTTTGCCGGGCCGGGCAAGCGCGAGGCGGAGTTGCGCCAGGCGGTGGCATCGCGCGTCTTGGTCAACATTGAATCGTTTCGTGAAGTGACCACGCTGCAGTCAATTTGCAGCGATTTGGGCCTGCCCGCGCGCGTGGCAGTGCGGGTCAACCCGGACTTTGAACTGAAAGGGTCAGGCATGAAAATGGGCGGGGGTGCCAAACCGTTTGGGGTGGACGTGGAGCAAATCCCCGCGTTGCTGGACCGCATCGGCCGCGCCGGTCTGGCCTTTGAGGGCTTTCATTTGTTTGCCGGCTCGCAGAACCTGCGCGCCGAATCCATTTGCGAGGCCCAGCAAAAAGCTTACGAGCTGGCGCTGCGGCTGGCACCGTCGGCGCCCGCGCCGGTGCGCGTCCTGAATCTGGGGGGCGGTTTTGGCATTCCCTACTTTCCAGGGGAGCAGCGGCTGGATCTGACCCCCATTGGCGACAACCTTGCCCGCCTGGCGCAGCGGGCTCGGATCGAGCTGCCCGACGCCACCCTGGTGATCGAGCTGGGTCGTTACCTGGTGGGTGAAGCCGGGGTTTACGTGGCCCGCATCGTGGACCGCAAGGTGTCGCGCGGGCAGGTCTATCTGGTGGTGGACGGCGGGCTGCACCACCATTTATCAGCGTCTGGCAATTTTGGCCAGGTGATACGCAAAAACTACCCGGTCACGATCGGCAACAAGGCCGATTCACTGGAAATGGAAACAGTGTCGGTGGTGGGGCCCTTGTGTACACCGCTGGACCTGCTGGCCGACCGCATGACGCTGCCGGTGGCGCAGGTTGATGATCTGGTGGTGGTATTCCAGTCGGGCGCCTATGGCGCCAGTGCCAGCCCGCAAGGCTTCTTGAGCCACCCGGCTTGCCTGGAAGTACTGGTTTAGCAGCGGGTGTTTCGAACGTCTTGCATTGACACGATTCTCTGGGTCGGTTGCGAATAATCAAGCGCCAACAAGCGCTGCAGCGCAGACTCAAGTTCCAGCAAGGGACTGTGGAGTTTCAAAATGATAAAGATATTTGATCACTATTTTCACAAGCGGACATTTTTACAAATGTGCTTTGACCTCGGCTTGCTGGTCGTGACCGTGGTGGTTGCAGTTCTGTCGCAGGCGACGCACCCGGCCTCAGTTTCCCCGGTGGTGATCATGGTGTCTGTCTTGTCGGCCATTGGCATCTTGGTGATCAACATGGGGCTGGGCTTCTACCAGCGGGTGCACAACCGCACGTTGGGGCAGACGCGTGCTCGTGCCCTTCTGTCCTTGTGTCTTTCGTTGTCACTGGCCTACATCATCTTCCGTCTGTCCCCGCTTAGCCTTGAGGATGAGAAGAGTTTCTTGCTGGCGCTGATTGGGGCGTTGGCCCTGCTGCTGATCCACCGAATCTATATGGCGCACGCCACGCCACGGGCCATGATGCGTCAGCGGGTGCTGGTTTTTGGCTCGGGCGAACGGGCCAGGCTGGTGGGTCGAACCCTGAAAAATTCGGATCCCAGTGTTGATCTGGTCGGTTACTACGCCAGCCCCACTGAATCGATGGGCGAGATAAGCGGTCGCGAGTTGCTGTCGTCTGCAAAGTCGCTGACCGACATTGTCATGGACGAGCGGGTTGACGAAATTGTGGTGGCTGTGGGGGAGCGCCGCGGTGGCAGTATGCCTTTGCGCGAGTTGCTGGACTGCAAGTTGCACGGTGTGCGGGTGGTCGACGTTGCCACCCACTTCGAGAAGACCTTTGGCCAGATTCGCCGTGACGCAGTGTCGGCGGGGTGGCTCATTTTTGGCGATGGCTTCAAACAAGGCCTGGTGCGCACCGTGGTCAAGCGCATTTTTGATCTGCTGTGTGCCACGCTGCTGATCCTGCTGGCCTTGCCGGTGATGCTGCTGACTTGCGTCTTGATTTTGCTGGAGAGCGGCGGCCCGATTTTGTACCGGCAGGAACGCGTCGGTTTGAACGGTCGGCTCTTCAATGTAATCAAGTTTCGCAGCATGCGCTGCGACGCCGAACAAGACGGCAAGCCGCGCTGGGCTCTGGCGGCCGATGACCGCGTGACACGGGTCGGCCGGACTATCCGCAAGCTGCGCATTGATGAGTTGCCGCAGCTGTTCAGCGTGCTCAGTGGCGACATGAGCCTGGTTGGGCCGCGCCCGGAGCGTCCCTATTTTGTGGACAAGTTGACACAAGAGCTTCCGTATTACGCGGTGCGGCAAAGTGTCAAACCGGGCGTCACCGGGTGGGCGCAGGTGCGTTACCACTACGGGGCCTCGGTTGAAGACGCGGCTGAGAAGCTGCAGTACGACCTTTATTACGTGAAAAATAATTCCCTGTTTCTTGATCTGGTCGTGCTGTTTGAGACGGTGGGCGTCGTCCTGATGGGCATCGGTGCGCAATAACATGGCTTTGATTTCTGTGCCGTGGCTGCGGTCATGCGACAAGGGGTGAAGCATGGATAGCGCTGGTCTTGTCCTGACGACGTGGAGCTATGGCCTGGTGGGTTTTTCGTACTCGGCCTTTGCCTTGCGGCTGCTCCAGCTCGGCTATGGACGCTCTTTGCACGAGTGGTCTAAAACAGCGGTGCTGGCCGCCGTGTTATCGAGCGCTCTTTGGGGTTGGCTCGGCTGGGCGCTGCTGTTGACCGGCACCCCCCTGTTGTTGCTGCTGAGTACCGTGGCGGACCTGTTGCGCTACGCCTGTTGGTATGCTTTTTTTCTGATTTTGCTGCGCCCGAGTCGGGCAGCAGGCAAAGCAATCGGCACGGTCTGGATGGTGCCGCTGGCGGTCACGGTGGTGGGCTTTGGTTTGTTGGTACTCGCATTCGCCGCTTTGGGCATCAAGGCTTCGGGCGCCGCTTCAAGATTGATCCTGCTGAGCGCCATGGCGTCGCCGGTATTGGCCCTGGTTTTGCTAGAGCAGGTATTTAGAAACGTGGTTGAAGAAGCGCGCTGGAACATCAAGCCCTTGTGTCTGGGCTTGGCCGGTGCATTTTTGTTCGACCTCTATTTGTTTTCAGAGGCCACATTGTTTAACCGACTGGATGGCGATGCTCTCAGCATCCGTGGGCTGGTGCATACCTTGGTGGTGCCGCTCTTGCTGCTCTCCACCACCCGGCGCAGCGACTGGATCGCCAACATCCGACTGTCACCCACGGCCGCTTTTCATTCGGCCACCTTGCTGATCGCGGGCCTCTATTTGATGTTCATCTCCGGTGTCGGCTACTACGTGCGTTACTTTGGCGGCGAGTGGGGGCGTGCACTGCAGCTGGCACTGGTGTTTTCGGCGCTGGTCATGCTGCTGATGCTGGTGCTGTCGGGGTCGTTGCGCGCGCGCTTGCGGGTATTTCTGGGCAAGCACTTCTTCCGTTATCGTTTCGACTACCGTGAGGAATGGCTTAAATTCACCCGTACCTTGTCGGCCCAAGATTCGCCTCAGCAGATGGGGCAACAGGTGATTCGGGGCCTGGCCAACATGCTGGAGAGTCCCGCAGGTGGCTTGTGGATCAGGGTCAAGGGCGAAGCTGCGTTCAGCCAGGCCGCGCGCTGGAATCTGGCGCAGACGCTGGAGAAAGAAGACGCCGCATCGCCGCTTTGTCAGTTCCTGACGAACAGTGGCTGGGTGATCAATCTGGAAGAGTACCGTTCCTACTCCCGGCGTTACGGCCCGTTGAAATTGCCGAGCTGGCTGCAGGAGCTGGCGCAGGCCTGGCTGGTGGTGCCGCTGATGGTGGGGCAGGAGCTGATCGGTTTTGTGGTGTTGGCCAGTGCGCGCACACGGGTTGAGGTGAACTGGGAGGTGATTGACCTGCTGAAAACGGCGGGCCAGCAGGCGGCCAGCTTTCTGGCGCAGATGCAAGCGACCGAAGATCTGCTGGAAGTGCGCAAGTTTGACGCCTTCAACCGCATGTCGGCCTTTGTGGTCCACGATCTCAAAAATATTGTGACGCAGTTGTCGCTGATGCTGAAAAACGCCAAACGCTTGGGCAACAACCCGGAATTCCAGCAAGACATGTTGTTGACCGTTGAAAACTCACTCGACCGAATGCGCCAGTTGATGCTGCAGTTGCACGAAGGCGCGACGCCCCCAGGAACGGCGTTCGGGGTCAACCTGGGCGGCATCATTCAACGTATTGAGGCGCAGGCGGCCGGGCAGGGCAGAACGCTGGAGGTCAAGTTGACCGAGCCGGTTCTGACACGCGGGCATGAGGAGCGCCTGGAGCGGGTGATTGGCCATGTGGTGCAAAACGCCCTGGACGCCACCGAATCGTCCGGGCGGGTCTGGCTCAATCTGGATCGCGCGCGCGGTCACGCCAGAATTGTCGTGGGTGATACCGGGCAGGGCATGTCGCAGGACTTCATCCGGGAGCGCCTTTTCAAGCCGTTTCAGAGTACCAAATCTTCCGGCATGGGCATCGGTGCCTATGAGAGTTTTCAATACGTCAAAGAGCTGGGCGGGCAGATCGAGGTTGACAGCCAACTCCATCAAGGCACGACGGTCAGGATGCTCTTGCCCCTGTTCGAGGCGCAACAGAGCTCCGATTTGCACGCGTTGGGGGCGGCATGACGATGGAGACGGTGCGCTCTTTGCTGATCGTGGAGGACGATCTGGCATTGCAAAAACAAATCAAGTGGTCGCTTGACCGGTTTGACTCGGTGACCGCCCATGACCGCAGCAGTGCCTTGCTGCAAATGCACAAGTACCTGCCGGCGGTGCTCACGATGGACCTGGGACTGCCGCCCGATGCCGATTCGGTGTCCGAAGGGCTCAAGCTGCTGGAGCAGGTGATGGCTTTTGATCCTGACATCAAGGTGATTGTGCTGACCGGGCAGAACGACCAGGCCAATGCCCTGCGCGCGGTGGCCATGGGCGCCTATGATTTTTTCCCAAAACCATTTGAGCCCGAGTTGCTCAATTTAACGGTGGAGCGGGCCTTTCGGTTGTTTGAGCTGCAGAGAGAAAACCGGCGCTTGCAGGCGCTGCATCAACCCGATGCCTTGTCCGGCTTGATGACGCGCGACCCCGACATGCTGCGCATCTGCCGCACCATCGAGAAAGTGGCCAGCAGCAATGCCACCGTCATGTT